>JBJTNC010000124.1:0-16177 GCA_046073865.1 Micrococcales bacterium
GTTGCGGCCCTGCTCGGCAACGATGAGAAGTGGAACAACGCCGAGCACGATGGTGACGGCACCAGCCCAGTCGATGCGTGCTTTGACTGGGTGGTGCGGAATGTGAAGGAACGCGACAACCATCATCATGGCTGCGATACCGATTGGAATGTTGATCAAGAACACCCAGCGCCAGCCCGAGAGCCAGAGAATCTGGTTTGCGCCGGCGAACAAGCCGCCAACTACAGGCCCGATAACCGATGAGGTGCCGAAAACGGCCAAGAACATACCCTGGTACTTAGCGCGCTCGCGTGGCGGAACCACGTCGGCCAGAATCGTGATCGAAAGCGAGAACAGACCACCGGCACCGATTCCCTGAATGGCTCGCCAGGTTGCCAACTCGTACATGCTGTGCGAGAAAGAGGCACCAACGGAGGCCAGAACGAAAACGCCGATGGCGAAGATGAACAGGCGGCGGCGGCCGAAGATGTCGCCGAGCTTGCCGTAGATGGGGGTGGTGATGGTGGAGGTGATGAGGTAGGCGGTGGTCACCCAGGCCTGCAGGTCGAGACCCTTTAGGTCGTCTGCGATGGTGCGCATCGCGCTACCCACGATGCTCTGGTCGAGCGAGGACAGGAACATTCCGGACATTAGTCCGAAGAGCACCATCATGATCTGACGGTGCGTCATCACGCCAGTTTTGGCGGATTCGGCCGCTGCGGCCTTGCGTGCTTCACGTGACAAAGTCAGTCACACTTTCTGTTGGGGTTCGCGTTTAGAGTTAAAGCATATGCGCTTCAAAAACAATCGGTTGCTGTCTCTTGCAACCATTTCAACCCTGATTTTATTTCCATTTGTCAATAATTTCTCGGGGTTGCCGGCTTCGGCGGCGGCAGGGGCCTCCGCGCAGAAGAGCGCGCCGCACATCGCGGCATTTGACAAGGCAAAATATTCGGTTGACCAAGCGGCATCGCCGTGGGTTGTTGTAAACAAGCGTCGCCCGCTCAACCCAATCACGTACGCACCGGCAAACCTGGTCACCCCGCGCTTCGACGACGGCGCCGGGCAGAACCCGATGGGTGCTCAACTGGCCAAGCCCGCGGCTAAGGCGATAAAGCTAATGGCAACCGCGATGCGAGCCGAAGGCGCCGGTGTCCTCATCATTCAGAGCGGCTACCGCTCGTATCCCACCCAGGTGGCGGTTCACTCCAAGGACGTGGCCAAGTTTGGTCTGACTGTTGGCGAAAACCTAGCCGCCCGTCCGGGCTACAGCGAGCATCAGACGGGCCTGGCGGTTGATGTCTCTGCCCTCGGCCAGGGCTGCCGGATCTACCCCTGCTTTGCCACAACCAAGGCTGGAGCCTGGCTGGCGGCAAACTCCTGGAAGTACGGCTTCATTTTGCGTTACCCAAACGGCCTGACCACCGTGACCGGATACCAGTTTGAACCGTGGCACTTTAGGTACGTTGGAATCGAGCTCAGCACTCAGTTACACAGCACGGGTTTCAAGACTCTGGAGCGTTTCTTCGGGCTGCCTGATGCCCCCGGCTACTAGCCGCTAGCCCAGAACCGAGTCCACCAGGGCCTTGGCCTCCACCTGAACCTGGGTCAGGTGCTCGGCGCCAAGGAACGATTCACCGTAGATCTTGTAGACGTTTTCGGTGCCGGATGGCCTCGCTGCAAACCACGCGTTCTCGGTACTAACCTTGAGGCCGCCGAGCGCGGCTCCGTTGCCGGCGGCATGCGTCTCAATTTTCACGATGGCCTCGCCCGCGAGCTGCTTAGCCGTAACCGCGGATGCGCTCAGCTTGCCTAGTTTGCTCTTCTGCTCCAGGGTGGCTGGTGCGTCGATGCGCTCGTAGGCGGGTGCGCCAAATTCTGCGGTCAGGTCTGCGTAAATCTGGCTCGGGCTCTTGCCGGTTACGGCCTTAATCTCCGACGCCAGCAGTGCCAGAATCAGGCCGTCCTTGTCGGTGCTCCAGGCCTTGCCGTCTCGGCGCAGGAACGATGCGCCGGCGGATTCCTCGCCGCCGAAGCCCACCGAGCCATCGATGAGTCCGGGAACGAACCACTTGAAACCAACCGGCACCTCAATCAGTCGGCGGCCAAGCGAGGCAACCACGCGGTCGATGATTCCCGAAGAGACCATGGTCTTTCCAACGGCGGCCGCAGGATTCCAGCCCTCGCGGTTGCGGTAGAGGTAGTCGATGCTCACGGCGAGGAAGTGGTTTGGGTTCATGAGGCCGTGGTCGGAGGTGACGATTCCGTGCCGGTCGGCGTCGGCGTCGTTTCCGGTGGAGATCTCGAAGCGGCTCTTACCCGCGATGAGGCTCGCCATGGCGAACGGGCTCGAACAATCCATGCGAATCTTCTCGTCCCAGTCCAGCGTCATGAAACCAAACTGGAAGTCAACATCCGGGTTAACCACGGTGAGGTTGAGGCCGTAGCGCTCACCGATGGCGCCCCAGTAGTTCACGGAAGCCCCACCCATCGGATCTGCACCAATGGACACCTGGGCGCTGCGGATTGCCTCCATGTTTAGGACGTCGCCCAGCTGCGAGACGTAGTTCTCGCGGAAGTCGAAGCCCTTGGGTTCCGGGTTGCTGCGCAGCACGTCACGCAGCCCACCCAGGATGATTTCGTTTGCCCTGGCTGCAATCCAGTTTGTGGCGTCAGAATCGGCTGGACCACCGTGCGGAGGGTTGTACTTGAACCCGCCGTCGGTTGGCGGATTGTGGCTGGGGGTGATGACCAGGCCGTCCGCCATCGATGGGTCGCCGTTGGCCTTGCCGGCGTTGTGGTTGATGATGGCAACCGAGACCGCGGGGGTGGGGGTGTAGCCGTCATCGCTGTCAACCAGGGTGATGACACCGTTGCCCGCCAGAACCTCGAGGGCCGTGCGCTCGGCCGGGGTGCTCAGTGCGTGAGTGTCTTTGCCCACGTAGATGGGTCCGTGAATGTTCTGGGAGGTGCGGTACTCAACAATCGCCTGGGTAATCGCAGCGATGTGGTCCTCGTTGAACGAGCCATTGAGCGAGGTTCCGCGGTGGCCGGATGTACCGAACACCACCTTCTGCTCCTGAACCCGAACATCCGGATGAATCTCGTAGTAATCGCGCACCAATCCCTCGATGTTCACCAGATCGGATTCTTGAGCCCTCAGGCCAGCGCGCGTATTCATTTAACTATTCTGACGGCTACCCTTGAGGTATGTCACTGCAAACAGGTAACACTTCGGCAAAGAATCCAGAGGCCCTCGGGGTCTACGCGTTCTTGGGTCCGATTGGCACGTTTACCGAGCTTGCCCTGGCCCAGGTTCCCGAGGCCGGAGGCGCCCAATGGCTCGCCACCGGCACGGTGCAGGAGGCGCTCGCCGCAGTCATCGAGGGCAAAGCCCACCGCGCAGTTGTGCCGGTCGAGTCATCTGTTGAGGGTGGGGTCAGCGCAACGCTAGACACCCTGGCCACCATCGGTGACCTGCGCATCTACGGCGAGTACCTGGTTCCCGTGAACTTCAACCTGGTGGCGCGCCCCGGTGCGAAGCTTTCGGACGTTAAGAAGGTATCGGCTCACCCCGTTGCCTACGCTCAGGTGCAGGCCTGGCTGCGAGCCAACCTGCCAAACGCCACTCACCTACCGGCCACAAGCAACGCCGCCGCGGCCGCAGAACTTCTCACCACCGATGCCGCGGACGCCGCCGTGTCCACCACCCACATCACCGACCACTACTCGGTTGAGGTACTGGCGCGAAACATCGCGGACAACCAGCACGCGCAGACCCGCTTCATCCAGGTTGGGTTGCCGGATGTTCAGCCCGCTCCCACGGGTCGCGACAAGACCTCTGTGATCGTTGAGCTGCCGAGCGACCGCCCGGGAGCCCTGCTGGAGATGCTCGAGCAGTTTGCAGCCCGGGGAGTGAACCTAACCCGGATCGAGAGCCGCCCCATTGGAGATCGCCTTGGTCGCTACCGATTCAACATCGATGCCGAGGGGCACATTCAGGACTCAGGCCTCGGCGAGGCGCTAGGAGGCCTCTACCGCTTCAGCCCTAAGGTGACGTTCCTTGGTTCGTACCCGAGGGCCGACAAGCAGGAGTCCGTTCCAAACGGCAATAACTCCAACGCGGAGTACTCGGAGGCCAGCGCCTGGCTCGAGGCCCTGCGCAGCGGCCACTAGCGGCCACTAGCGGCTAGAGAAGCTCGGCACTAGAGCCGGATGCTCAACGCCTGCGGCAGCACATCGAAGCGCGCCGCCACAACCCTTCCAAAAGAGTCGCCGTCTAGCTGAACGTCCACTTCGTGCAGCGGTGTAACCTCGATGCTCTTGCCCGATAGGTTGCCCAGAGTCTTCACGTTCGCCGTGAAGTCGGCCAGCTCCGATGCGCCAACAACGCGGCCTCGCAGGAAATTCACCCAAGTCACCCGGTTCCAGAAGTCAATCCAGTTCCAGACTCGGCGCGGCCCAACGGTTGCAATGTCGAGCAGGCCGTCGTCCAACTGGGCATCCGGCATGAGGTTGATGTTTCCTGGTAGAAACCCGCAGTTCCCAATCAGCAGCGAGTGCAGTTTGAAGCGCTTTACGGGGTGTCCGTTCACCGAGACATCCATGCGTTCAAAGCGGACCGGAAGGCTGCGGATGCCTCCCTCCACGTAGGCCACCCAACCCAACTTTCGCTTCAGGTCGGAGTCAGTGTTCATGATGATTTTTGCGTCGAGGCCGAGACCAGCCATCACGGCGAAACTGTGCGAGGCGGAGCTCCCGTCTGCCCGCTCCAGCGTGACCCGCCCCAGGTCAATGCGGTGGTCTTCGCCGCGCACGGCCTTAAGAGCCGCCCGGGAGAGGCTGCCCAGAGGCACCCCGAGGTTGCGGGCCAGCACATTGCCCGTGCCCAGAGGAATGAGGCCGATGCTCACATCGGTGTAGGCCAGAACCTGCGCCACCTGGCGAATGGTGCCATCACCTCCGGCCACAAGCACGAGGGTGTGGCCGGCGGTCAGTGCCGCGCGAGCCTGCAGTTCGCCGTGGCTTTCATCGGTGGTTGGAAGATAGCTGGCACGCCGCTTCCCCGCCTGCGAAAGGGCGCGGTCAACCGCGACCCGAAGGCGGTCCCCGTCCACCTTCTGGGGGTTGTAAATAACTGCGGTGCTGCCCACCCGTTCAGACTAACAACACCCTCGTCGAGGCAGGGGCTCCGTCTTGGGTGAAGGTAGGCTTAAACCGTGATTGACCTCAACGTGCTTCGCGAGAATCCAGACGCCATCAAGGCAAGCCAGCGCGCCCGCGGCGCCGACGAGACCCTTGTTGACCAGGCCGCCTCGGCGGATCAGGCCTACCGAGCTCAGCTGCGCGAGTTTGAGACCCTGCGCGCCGAGCAGAATGCATTCGGTAAGCAGGTTGCCGCAGCCAGCAAGGATGAAAAGCCAGCCCTCCTGGCTCAGGTTCAGCAGCTTGCCGCCCGAGTCAAGGCAGCCGATGCCGCGGCGGGCGAGGCCCAGAAGGCGCTCGACGCAATCCTCTGGCAGATTGACAACGTCGTCATCGATGGCGTTCCTGCCGGTGGCGAAGACGACTACGTGGTTATCAAGCACGTTGGCGAAAAGCCTCAGTTCGACTTCGAGGTTCGCGATCACCAGCAGCTGGGTGAGTCGCTCGACATCATCGACATTCAGCGCGGAGTCAAGATTTCCGGATCGCGCTTTTACTTCCTAAAGGGCTGGGGTGCCCGCCTCGAGCTGGCACTCATGAACCTGGCGCTGGACCAGGCTGCAGAGGCTGGCTTCACCGCGCTCATCACCCCAACGCTGGTTAAGCCAGAGGTAATGGCCGGAACCGGATTCCTCGGCTCGCACTCCGATGAGATCTACTACCTGCCCGCCGACGAGCTCTACCTGACCGGCACCAGTGAGGTTGCCCTGGCCGGGTACCACCGCGATGAAATCATCGATGGCCTGGGCGACGGCACCCACCGCTACGCGGGTTGGAGCACCTGCTACCGCCGCGAAGCCGGTTCGTACGGCAAGGACGTTGGCGGCATTCTGCGCGTGCACCAGTTCAACAAGCTTGAGATGTTCGTTTACACGCTGCCAGAGCTTGCCGAGCAGGAACACGCCAAGCTGCTGGCCTGGCAGGAGCAGATGCTGCAGAAGTGTGAGCTCCACTACCGCGTGATCGACACCGCGGCAGGCGATCTGGGTTCCAGCGCCGCCCGCAAGTTTGACGCCGAGGCCTGGGTGCCTTCGCAGAACACCTTCCGCGAGCTGACCTCAACCTCCAACTGCTCCACGTTCCAGGCCCGCCGCCTGAATGTGCGCTACCGCCGCGATGACGGCAAGACCGCCCCGGTTGCCACCCTGAACGGAACCCTGGCAACCACCCGCTGGCTGGTCGCCATTCTGGAAACCCACCAGCAGGCCGACGGCTCGGTCCGCATCCCCGCAGCGCTTCGCCCATACCTCGGCGGCCAAGAGTTCATCCGACCGAAGGCCTAGCATGACCCCTGCCGAGCAGAATCCGCAGGTTGTCGGCGACGACCGCTGGCTGATTGCGCTCGATATCGATGGCACCCTGGTCCACGATGACGGCTTCCTTTCGCCCGAGGTGGTGCGCGAGGTACCGCGCGTTCGATCCCTGGGGCACGAGATTGTGGTTGCAACCGGAAGGTCCGCCGCCAACGCAATCCCCGTGGTTCGCGAACTGGGCATCGATGCGGGCTTCGTGGTCTGCTCCAACGGCGCGGTAACGGTTGAACTGGACCCCGCAGACCCTCAGGGTTACCGTCCGCACGAGGTGATCACCTTCGACCCGAGCGAGGTTCTGGGGCAGCTGATTTCAACCCTGCCCAACGCCCACTTCGCGGTTGAGGACATTGATGGTAGCTACCGCTTCCACAAGCCTTTCCCCGCCTTCTCGCTGGGCGAAGACAACTACGAAACTCCTCTGGAAGATCTGATGAGCCACCCGGTGAGCCGCGTCGTCGTGCTATCTCCGGAGCACGATGTTGAGGAATTCCTGGACCTGATTTCGGGAATCGGGCTGCACTCCGTGACCTACGCCATTGGCTACACCGCCTGGCTCGATATCAGTCCGCGTGGCATTACCAAGGGTTCGGCCCTCGAGAAGGTTCGCGAGCACCTCTCCGTTCATCCGCAGCAGACCATCGCGGTGGGCGATGGACGCAACGACATTGCCATGTTCGAGTGGGCGGCGGCGGGCGGCGGGCTCTCCTTCGCAATGGGGCAGGGCCCGGACGATGTCCAGGCCGCAGCGATGGCCGTCACCGCATCGGTGGAGGACGACGGAGTTGCCAGAGTTCTCTCAGGATTCGAGGGCATACTCTTTAGCAGGTCGCTCGGCTAAACTTGTTTCCGGAGGCCTGTCCGAGCGGCCGATGGAGCTGGTCTTGAAAACCAGTGAGCAGCAATGCTTCGTGGGTTCGAATCCCACGGCCTCCGCCAGTCTTTTAGAGGTAGAAGAGTGACAAAAAACACGCAAAACCCGCGTCGCGTCAATCCGCGACACGGAGTTTTGCGCACTCGCTCGTCCGCGCGAAACCTGTTCGGAATCGCATCGCGTGCCGTTGCCGTGCTGGTGGCCTCGGCCCTGGTCGTGGTGGCCTACTCGGCGGTAAACCTCAACAGCCAGATCAGCGCCAATGCAACAACGCTGCGTGACGCCAACGGCAACATCATCGCGGCCCCAAAAAACCTCGAGGGCCCAATCAACATGCTTCTGGTTGGTTCGGATACCCGCGCCGGTCAGGGTGGCGGCTTCGGCTCGGGCATCACCAGCAACCTTGCCGACGTGATCATCCTTTTGCACGTATCGGCGGACCGCAAGAATGCGGTGGCCCTCAGCTTCCCTCGTGACCTCATGGTTCCCTGGCCCGCCTGCCCAAGCACCACCGGTGGCCCCGGCTACCTGCCGCAGAGCCTCGGCCAAATCAACGCCACCATCGCAAACGGTGGCCCGGGTTGCACGCTTCTAACCGTTGAGGCACTAACCGGCCTCAAGATTCCTTACCTCGCGATGATCAACTTCAAGGGCGTCATCGAGATGTCGAACGCCATCGGTGGCGTGACGGTCTGTGTTGCCAACCCGATCAACGACACCTACACTCACCTGAACCTCACCGCGGGAACCCACACCCTGCAGGGACTCCAGGCTCTTCAGTTCCTGCGCACCCGTCACGGCATCGGTGACGGAAGCGACCTCAGCCGAATCAGCAACCAGCAGGTTTTCATGAGCTCGCTGTTCCGCAAGGTGAAGAGCTCGGGTGTTCTCACCAACCCGGTTTACCTTTACAGCCTGGCCGAGGCCGCTGCCCGCAACATGACGCTCAGCAGCACGCTGACTGACCTCAACACCCTGGTTGCTCTCGCCGGCGCGTTCAAGCACGTTAGCCCAGAAAACATGACCTTCATCCAGGCGCCTTCTAGGGGCGGGTTGCCGGCACCAAACCAGGGTCGAGTGGAGCTCATCCCAGACCAGTCGCAGCAGCTGTTCCAAAAGATTGTCAACGATGAGCCGCTGATTCTTGCCGCCAGTAACCCCGGAATCGGGGCCCAGGCCGACCCTTCCGCGAGCCCGACGGCCACGCCATCGGCCAGCCCGAGCGCATCCGCTTCGGCAAGCCCAACCCCGAGCACCCTGCCCACCTGGGTTCGCGGTACCAAGGGTTCAAGCACCACCTGCTCTAACTAGACGCGAGGAAACATGAGCCTGACCTCCAGCTTCGTTGATGCCAGATTTCAGGGCGTAGCCGAACAGTTTCAGAAAATCGCCGACTCTGGAGACCCAGCCCAGTTCACCGCATACGTGGGCGGCAAGCTCGTTGTTGACCTCGCCTGCGGAATGCAGCCGGATGAACTGACCGTGGTCTACTCGGTCACCAAGGCCCTCACCGCCATGACGATGGCCAAGTTGGTTGACCTAAACCTGCTTGACCTGGATCAGACGGTGGCGCACTACTGGCCCGAATTCGCGGCGGCCGGCAAGCAGAACATCACTGTTCGTCAGCTTCTCAGCCACCAGGCGGGTTTGCCAGAAACCCGCGCCGGGCTCAACCCAGAGGAGTTGATGGACGGCAAGGCCGCCGCGGATCTTCTGGCCGCTGAAATGCCGCTATGGCACCCGGGTCACGGCTTCGGATACCACTCCCTCAGCATTGGCCCACTCGCTGGCGAGCTCTGCCGCAGGGTCACGGGAAAGACCATCCAGGAGTACTACGAGGCCGAGCTCCGCAAGCCTTCCGGAGCACACGCGTTCATTGGAATCCAGCCGGAGTTTGAGTCGAAAGTTGTTGACCTGCTTCCACAGCTTCCGCTTGCGGACGCGACCGATCAAAGCGCCAGGATGAATCCGCTGGAGGCACATGTTAGTCGCGACGTACCGGCAACATTCATCTCTTCGCTCGAGGGACAGCGTGCGGGCCTCGCATCGGCGTCTGGAGTTGCATCTGCGCGCGGGCTCACCGCGCTATTTCAGTGGGCCACCGGCTACGGGCAGGCTCACTCGGGCATCTCTGCTCAGACCCTCGAGGCATTTGCTCAGACCCAGGTGTTTGGTCCGGACTGGGTCTCAGGCGCAAACCCGCGAAGCCACGGAGTGCTGTTCATGAAGGCAACCACGGCAATCCCGTTCGGCTCTTACCGGGCCTTTGGACACGACGGCTACAGCGGTGGAATAGTTGCCGCGGATCCCGTTGGTGAGATTGTTTACGCCTACGTTCCGCAGCGCATACCCAACCCGGCTGGAATGGACAGGCGGGCGCAGCCAATCATCGATGAGCTGCGGAAAGCGGCTTTAAGCTAAAACTTTTGGTCTATCTCGGCGATTAGAGCCTCAACTTTGGCTCTAATTTCATCGCGGATGGGGCGAACATCCTCAACATCCTTGCCGGCTGGGTCGCTCAGCGGCCAGTCCAGGTAGGTCTTGCCTGGGAAGAACGGGCAGGTGTCGCCGCAACCCATGGTGATCACGTAGTCGCTCTCCTGAACCGCCTCGGTGGTTAGCACCTTCGGGGAGTTGGCGCCAATGTCAACGCCCTCCTCCGCCATTGCCGCAACGGCCGAAGGATTCACCTGATCCTTTGGCTCGGTTCCGGCGGAGAGAACCTCGATGCGGTCACCCGCGAGGTGCTGCAGGTAGCCGGCCGCCATCTGGGAACGTCCAGCATTGTGAACGCAAACGAAAAGTACTGTTGCTTTTTTGTCGGCCATTTTTATCTCCTGCTTCGAAACCTAATCCCAGTATCACTTCACCGGGTGAACGGAGGGTTAATCCTTGAGCTCAACCACAACGGGCACGTGGTCGCTCGGTCCCTCGCCCTTGCGCTCCTCGCGCACAATCTCGGCGTCCACAACGCGCTCGGCGAGGGCCTCCGAACCCAGAATGAAGTCGATTCGCATACCCTCGTTGCGCGGGAATCTCAGCTGCTGGTAGTCCCAGTAGGTGTAGCCGGTTGGAATCCTAGGGCGCACCACATCGGTGAGGCCAATCTGTTCGAAAACCTCAAAAGCCTCGCGCTCGGGAACCGAGACGTGCGTGGATCCGGCAAAGTCCGCCATATCCCAGACGTCCTCATCGAGCGGCGCGATATTGAAGTCTCCCATCAGCGCCAGCGGCAGCCCGGGTTCGTGCTCCAGCCACTCGGCGCTGGCTGCGGCGAGCCTGTCCAGCCACTCCAGCTTGTAGTCGTAGTGCGGGTCGCCAAGCTCGCGCCCGTTGGGAATGTACAAGCTCCAGAGGCGAACCCCGTTGAATGTGGCACCGATGGCGCGGGCCTCAAGTTCTGGCTCCTTGCCAGGTTTTCCAAAGGCGGGCATCTCGGCGAAGCCAATCTCAACGTCTTCTGCAGGAATCCGGTGTGCGAAAGCAACGCCGTTCCACTGGTTCAGGCCATGAAGCGTGACCTCGTAACCCAGGGCCTCAAACTCGGCAACCGGGAACTGCTCCGGCTTGCACTTGATCTCCTGCATGGCGAGCACGTCAAGGTTGGCTCTGCTCAGGTAGTCGGTTACCCTGCCAACGCGGGTGCGGATGCTGTTTACGTTCCAGGTTGCGATGCGCATTCCTTAAACTTAAGCCATGACCTTTAACTCGTCCGCTAAGCCACGTCTCGTCGAACTCATCAAGGAGTTGGCCGTCGTTCACGGTCGAGTGACCCTGTCTTCGGGTATGGAGGCCGACTACTACGTTGACCTGCGCCGCGCCACACTGCACCACGAGGCCGCCCCGCTCATCGGTCAGGTAATGCTGGACCTGCTGGACCAGGCCGGCGTGACGGAGTTTGATGCCATCGGTGGCCTCACCATGGGAGCCGACCCGGTGGCAACCGCCGTCATGCACCAGGCCGCGGCGCGCGGTCGCGCCATCGATGCCTTTGTGGTTCGTAAGGCCGCCAAGGCGCACGGCATGGGCCGCCAGGTTGAGGGGCCGGACGTGAAGGGCCGTCGCGTTGTGGTTGTCGAGGACACCAGCACAACCGGTGGTTCGCCGCTCACCGCAGCCGAGGCCCTGGAGGCCGCCGGAGCCATCATCGTCGCGGTTGCAACGGTAGTGGACCGCAACACGGGTGCGCAGCAGGTAATTGAGGCCAAGGGTTACAGGTACCTCAGTGCCGTGGGCCTGGAAGACCTAGGTCTGGCTTAAGAATCGCGTGTCAGCCTAGTGGGCGGTCTGCCGCTCGCATAGGTTTATCTCATGTCGAGAATCAACCGCACCGCCCAAATTCTTTCCATCGCAGCAACCGCAGCACTTCTTGGCGGCTGCGCCTCGGCAACGGGTGCCAGCCCAAGCGGCAGCAGCACGCCGACCCCAACGCCCACTCCAACACCGATGGTGGCGGCTCCACTCACCGGTGTTGAGTACCCGCAGGGAAGCAATTCGTTCCTTGCCGGACCGGTTGTCATGGGCAAGATCGATAACTCCTCCGAGGCTCGCCCGCAGCTGGGCCTCAACTCAACTGACGTGGTCATCGATGAAATGGTGGAGGGCGGACTGACCAGGTTCCTTGCCATCTGGCACTCCAAGATGCCGGTTCAGTTTGGTCCCCTTCGCTCGGTACGCCCGATGGACCCAGATCTGGCAACCGGCTTCGGCGGCATCATCAACTATTCGGGCGGCCAGGCCCCATTCGTGCGGGCGATGCAGGCCACTGGAATCTACAACGGCTCCGAAACCAGCGAGATGGGCAAGAAGACCATGACTCGCGTGACCGATCGAGTCGCTCCTCACAACCTCTTTGTAAACGCTCAGGTGCAGCAGTCTCAGCACATGAACCTGGGTGCCCCAAAGCCCTTCCTCAGTTTCGTAACAGACCCCGCCCAGTCGTCGGCGGCAACCGAGGGTAAGCCCGTCATCTCTGTGAAGGCGCAGTTCCCGGCCGCCACCGCTCTCTGGAACTGGAAGAACGGCCTCTGGCTGCGCACCCAGGATGGCAAGCCACTCACCGACGCCGGCGACAAGCAGCAGATCTCGGCGGTTAACGTCGTCGTCCTGCGCGTAGCGGTTGACCGCTCCTTCAAGGACCCGCGGTACGGATTCGTGCCCAAGACACTGCTCGAGGGAAGTGGAACCGGAACCGTGTTCAGCAACGGTGACGCGCTCAAGGTCACCTGGACCAAGACCACCCAAGCCGGCTACGTGCAGCTCACGGATGCCAGCGGCAACCCGGTCAAGCTGGCCGCCGGAAACACCTGGTTTGAGTTGGTGCCAAGCGACGTTGGAAACGTGACAATCACCTATCCCGCCGCGCCAAAGCCAACCCCAACCCCTACCCCAACCAAGTAGATCTGCGCTCGGCGGCTAGTCAACCTGAGGTTCTCGGCCCTCGCGGAACTCCCATGCGGTTCGCCGCACCAGCGACTTGTCAACCAGCGGTGTTCCGGCCGCCACATCGGCTGCAACGATCTCAACTATCCGCTGCGCTGCCTGTCCCGGATAGGGGCTGGCAGCAGACCGTAGGGCGGCTATCTGCTCGCTTCGGTCCGGAAGCCCCTGGGTTCGAACCTCGTCTAGCAGCTGCTCGAAACCATCCATCGATGCGAGGCGAATGTTGGCATCGGCGGCAAGTTCACCGAGAGGCGAAAACTCCCAGTGCCCCTCGTTCTCCAGGAACACGCTCGGCCGGCCTGTCACCAGCGGGTATTCCCCGATGAACGAAATGCCGTCTGTCACGAGTAGGTCCGTTGCCTTGAAAAGTGTGGCGTACTCTCCATCGGTGTGGATGGCCGTGTTGGAAAGGTCGTTCCAGTCTTCGAGCCAGTGATCAAGCTGCGTCTGGCTGAGCACGGATCTGTCCACAAGCGTGCCAAAGAGGAACGGGTGCGGGCGAAGCACGAAGTCAATCTCCGGGTGGCGAAGCGCCAGGGCAAGCATCTCCCGATGGGTCTGGGCGAACATCCCAAAGTTCAGCCAGGCAGCCGAATAGGAGTGGTGCGGCGCCCAGACAACACGGAACGGGCGACCCGCGGCGGGTCGATTTGGGCCGGGCTCCGGGGCTGCGATTGGCCACGCACCTACACCCTCATTGGCCAGCGCCATGAGTCGGTCAATCTTGGGAGAGCCTGTCAGGTGGACGTAGCTGTTTCCGCGTTCTGTGGACGCGTAGGCTTCCAACACCGCGGCATCCTGAGTAAAAACAAGCGAGGCCAACTGGTGCGAGCGCTGCTCGAACAGGTGGCTGGCAACGCCGTGTTCGCCGGGTTCATTCACCAGCGGCATCGAGTAGTAGGGCACGTAGCAAACTCGCGTGTACTCGGCAAGGCGTTCGACCCGATATCCGGGCTGGTAGTTGCGCTGCCACGGGTAGTTTATGAAGACGTAGTCTGGCTCCAGCCCCCGAAGTGTTGCGGGGCCAACCTCGGGATCCGCGGAATCGAATCTCAGGTGAGGAATTCCGGCCGAAGTAAGGAAGGCGCTGGTTTCCGCCTCGTGGCCAAATCCACCATCTCCCGTGAGGCGGCGTGGAATGGTAATCACGGTCACGTCAAAGCGGGCATCGCTGGACATTAGACGATAAATCTCGTCCAGTGCATCCCAGGCCTCTTCATACATGGCCAGAAAAACCACTTTTGTTGGCATGGAATAAACCTTACGAGTCAAAAACGTCTAGACCAATCGATGACCGGCTTTTCGAAAAACCGCCAGGACAGGCTCCCGAGAGCGGTGCTGACCAGGAGAGTCAGTGGCACTAAGGCTAACACTCCGATGACAGCCAGCCAGGGACTCAGCGCGAGAACGCGGTCGAGCCCGCTGGCAACCAGGAGATTCACTACAAACCGGATCACAAACCAGTGCACAAAGTAGGTGAAGTATGAGTACCGGCTGATTGCTCCGAACCATCGGCGTTGCTTGCCGCCAACCAGTGCCAGCCGAGTTACCGCGAGAGCGGTGGCAATGTAGAAGACCGCCGCGGGAATGTCCAGGGGGCGGCTCACCCACGCGAAGAACGAGGCTAGGAGCACGGCTGCCGCCAGCGCGTCCGCGATTCCCGGTGTCCAGCGCTTTTCAAACCAGCGGCAGATGAGCACCCCGGCAACGAAGAAGACAAGTGTGTCGGCAAGCCCCAACCTGCCCCAGGCGTCTACGAGTTGGCGAATGGGTTCGGGCTTGAGCCAGGCCGAGTTACCAACCAGGGCGGAGGTTGCAAACCGAACAGCAGCCAACAGCAGCAGGATGTGGTGACTCTTGAGCCTTCGAATGGCTGGGAACACCAGGTAGTGTCCAACCTCGGCCTGGATGGACCAGCCTCCAAGAACCGAACTGTTCCAAAGCGCGGGCGAGAGCCAAAGGGTAAACGTCAGGGTTGCAAGCATGATTATCACCGAACCGCGAAGCCAATCCGCGGCGGGATGCCCTGCGAGGACGTCGGTGATGCCGGTGCTAATACCCAGCAGCGGCAGTAGGAATGACAGGCCGAGGAAGAGCACCCAGAGCGGGTAGATTCGCGCAAACCTGCGGGCAAAGTAAGACCGCGGCTTCCACGGCCCAAAGCCGTAAAGCTTCTCCAAGAGCCAGCCCGAAATTAGGAAGAACAGCTGGACCCCGCAGGATCCCAGGTCTGTGAATCTTCGCATCAGGGCCGGAAGGTGCGCCCCCAACGGAGCAAGGTGGTTGTCCAGGAACGAGGCCGAATGCACGATCACAACGCTGATGATGGCGAGCGCGCGAAGAAAATCCAGGTATCTGCTTCGTTCCGCTTGGATGCTTCCCGCGTCGGAATTTCCAGCCATTGGGTGGGTTGGCGTGGGCTACAGGCCGGGCGTGAATTCCTTGAGGAACTCGCGCAGGTCGGCGCCAATGTCTTCGCGGTCAACCGCAATGCGCAGGGTGGCCTTGATGAAGTCCAGCTTGTCACCGGTGTCGTAGCGTCGACCGCGGAAGATAACTCCCTTGACGCCGCCGGCTCTCCTCGGATCCGCAACAGCGGTCTGAAGCGCGTCTGTCAGCTGAATCTCGCCGCCACGGCCAGGCTCGGTCTTTTCCAGGATCTCGAACATCTCGGCGCGAAGAACGTATCGGCCAATCACGGCGAGGTTAGACGGCGCGGTTCCCGGCTCTGGCTTCTCAACCAGCCCGGTGACGCGAACCACATCGGGGTCATCCGTGGTTTCAATTGAGGCGCAGCCGTACATGTGAATCATGGATGGGTCAACCTCCATGAGGGCGATAACGTTGCTGCCGTCCGCCTCGTGCTCCGCGATCATCTTTGGCAGAACCTGGTCGCGTGCGTCGATCACGTCGTCGCCCAGAAGAACGGCAAACGAGTGCTCGGCAACGTGGCTCTGCGCGCGATGCACGGCGTGGCCGAGGCCGCGGGGGTCGCTCTGTCGGGTGTAGTGGATGTCCGCAAGCTGGCTGGATGCCTGAACCTGCTGAAGCTTCTTGGTGTCACCCTTGTTCTCGAGGGTGTACTCCAACTCGGCAACGCGGTCGAAGTGGTTTTCCAGGGTGTTCTTGTTGCGCCCGGTGATCATCAAGATATCGTTCAGGCCGGCCTCAACGGCCTCCTCAACCACAAATTGGATACCCGGCTTGTCCACACTGGGGAGCATCTCCTTGGGCATGGCTTTGGTGGCCGGAAGAAAGCGGGTGCCAAGAGCAGCAACCGGGAACACAGCAGTTCGGATGGGGCGCGATATGGCAACGCTCATGACACCTCCTGATTTGACTTGCAGACATTGCCGGCGAGGCCGAG
>JBJTNC010000125.1:0-2528 GCA_046073865.1 Micrococcales bacterium
AGGGGTTCAAATCCCCTCGGGTCCACAAAATAAGAAAACCTCCCCATCGGGAGGTTTTCTTATTTAAGAACTAGGCCCACTAGCAGCAGTGCTTTTCGTCTATGTCAGCAACCTTCTGCACGCGACGAGCGTATTTTGGCTCGGTCGTGCCAAGCCATTCGGTTGTCATCCAGACTCTCACTATCTCCATCGCGAGTGCCGAACCTATGATTTTTCCTCCAAGGCAAAGCGCATTGGTGTCTGAGTGTGACCTGGCCAGCTCTGCGCAGAATGAATCCTGGCAGACTGCGGCATAAACGCCCCTGATCTTGTTCGCGATCATGGCTGATCCGTATCCAACCCCATCAACGAAGATTGCCCTGTCTACCTCACCCTTGGAGAGCGCGACTGCGGCCGGGTAAACATGGTCCGGAAGATCGGCCGCGTCGGTGTTGGTCGTTCCAAAGTCGACAACCTCGTGACCTTTACCCTCAAGCCATTCCTTGATCTCGAGTTTCAGCGCCAGTCCAGCGTGATCATTTGCCAATGCAATTTTCAAAAGCGGGTCCCATCTATAACAAAACAGCAGTTTTACGGTACATCAAACGGGTGTTAACCGAAGTTATGTCTAGACTGTTAGCAGTCGCACAGTGAGGTACGAATTGACGTCAGCGGAAACCGCAATCAACCTGGTCGGGCTCGAGAAGAGTTTTGGTTCAACCAAGGCCGTCGCCCATCTTGATTTGGAAATCAAGGCCGGAGAGTTTTTCAGCATGCTCGGTCCTTCCGGTTCCGGAAAAACCACCGTCCTCAGGCTCATCGCGGGATTTGAAAACCCAACCGCAGGCAAAATCGAACTGTTTGGCAAGGACGTAACCACCGCGGCGCCTTTCGATCGAGACGTCAACACCGTTTTTCAGGACTATGCCCTCTTCCCTCACATGACCGTGGTTCAGAACGTTGAGTACGGTCTTAAGGTTAGAGGGGTTGCCAAGGCGGAGCGCAGAGAGCGCGCAATCGAGGCACTTGCCACGGTTCGCCTGGCCGGTTTCGAGGATCGCAAGCCGAGTCAGCTTTCCGGTGGTCAGCGTCAGCGCGTTGCTCTTGCTCGAGCCATCGTGGTTAAGCCAAAGGTTTTGCTCCTAGACGAGCCCCTGGGTGCACTAGACCTTAAGCTCCGTGAGCAGATGCAGGTTGAGTTAAAAGCCCTGCAGCGCGCCTTAGGAATCACCTTCATCTTCGTAACGCACGACCAGGAGGAGGCCCTGTCGCTGAGCGACCGCGTAGCGGTGTTCAACGCCGGAGGAATCGAGCAGCTCGGCACACCTCGCGAGCTTTACGAGGCGCCGGCGTCGCCGTTTGTTGCAGGTTTCGTTGGCACCTCGAACATCTTCGATAAGGCGGATGCCAAGCGCATCCTCGATGTTGACCACGCAGTGTCATTCCGTCCGGAGCGAGTCCGAATGAGCAAATCTGGCGCTTCGGCTGGAGATATCAAGCTTCAGGCCACTGTCGCAGAGGTCATTTACGTAGGCGTTTCTAACCGCGTAATCTGCGATGTTGCCGGAAAGGCCGTGACCGCACTTCACGGCAACGAGGATGGGCCTATCCCGGAACGTGGTTCCGAGATCGTTCTGACCTTGAACAAATCCGACCTAGTCAAACTCGGCTAGCCAAGGCTGTCGGGATCAGTAAAGGGAGAAACAATGATTAGCAAGACACTGCGGGTTTCCGCACTAGTCGCCGCCGCAGCGCTGATGCTGTCGGCGTGTGGCACCTCAACAGCAACCCCTAGTGGTGGAACCGCTATCTCGGCTCTCGGCAAGGGAGAGGGTAAGCTCACCCTCCTCGGCTGGCCGGGCTACGCGGAGAACGGTTCGACCGATCCAAAGGTTGACTGGGTCACTCCATTCGAGAAGGCCACCGGATGTCAGGTCACCTTCAAGTCTTACGGAACCAGCGATGAGGCCCTAAACCTTTTCAAGACCGGAAACTACGACGCCATCGCAGCATCAGGTGACGCCACCCTGCGCCTGATTGCATCGGGCCAGGTTCAGCCGCTGAACACCAGCCTCATCCCTTCCTACAAGAACGTTTACTCGTTCCTGAAGAACCGCGCCTGGAACACCGTGGATGGTAAGTCTTACGGCGTTCCTCACGGCTACGGCGCCAACCTTCTCATGTACAAGAAGGACACAGTAAAGCCTGCGCCAACTTCTTGGAACGTTGTGTTTGACGGTGGTTCGGCATACAAGGGCAAAGTAACCGCCTATGACTCGCCGATCTACATCGCCGACGCCGCCGTCTACCTGATGGCTCACAACCCATCGCTGGGAATCAAGAACCCTTACGCTCTGGACGAGACTCAGTTGGCAGCAGCCGTTGACCTGCTGAAGAAGCAGCGCGCCAACATCGGTGAGTACTGGAGCGACTACTTGAAGGAGATCTCGGCATTCGAGTCGGGCGACTCCGTCGTTGGAACCACCTGGCAGGTAATCGTCAACTCGATGTCTGCCAAGGCAAATGTCGGTTCGGTTCTGCCTTCCGAG
>JBJTNC010000126.1:0-5866 GCA_046073865.1 Micrococcales bacterium
CTTGGTGGAGCTGGTGAAGAACAACTGGTAGGTGTAGCGAACCACGATGCTCAGACCGATGGACACGATCATCATCTGAACCAGTCCCATGCGGCGTCTGCGGAGCGGCTTCCAGAGCCAGGCGTCCTGAGCCCAACCGAAGGCTCCGGTGAGCGCCACGGCAATAAGAGCTGCCACGATGACCGGCAAGCCGAGAACGGCGTGGAACAGCCACATCGAGAGGGCACCCATGGTGACCATCTCGCCGTGCGCGAAGTTGGTGAGGCCAGTGGTGCCGAAGATCAGCGAGATGCCGATTGCGCCGAGAGCCAGCAGCAGGCCAACGTTGAGGCCAGCGAACAGACGTCCAACCAGCTGAGCGCCCACGTTCTCGGTTGCAACGGCCTGGCCGTCAAACTTGAACAGCACGGCGGCGAACGAAACCTGGGTGAGGTCGGCCACCATGGTTGGGTTTGCAACCTTGAAGCCCGAAGGGACCGTGGACTGGTCCACGGCAACCGTGTACTTGCCGGCGGTTGGAACTGGAATCATCCAGCGTCCGGTCACATCTGTGGTTGCCTTGTTGCTGAAGCTGCCAAGGGTTGCCACGATGGTGACACCCTTGATTGGCTTTCCGTTCAACTTCAGCGCACCGGCGATGGAGTACTCCCAGGTGCTCGGGTCGTTGGAGGCGCTCAAAACTGACGCGCTGATGGACTGCGAGTGGGTGCTTACTGATGCAGTCTCAACCGCGGCGTTTGCCGGAGTGGTTGAGGTGAGCGCAATGATGGCCATTGCGCCGGTTGCCATCAGCAAAGCCACGCCACGACCCAAGAGGGTTTTAGGACGGCTCAAGGTGACCTCCAAGTAGGGCAAAAGCACCTGCCGGCGCCTTTGCGTGCAAACGTGTATAGACAGAGGTTCGAAAGTTCCGAACATCGTTAACCTGAAAAAGCATACTCCTCTTGTGGCAGTAAGAGCAGAGTCGTTACCAACCTGAAACGGTAGACTTAATAAACCTTTTACACGCCACAAGCGAGGCCTCTTCATGACCGAAAACAACCCATTTGGTTTTATTGGACTTACCTACGATGACGTCCTGCTTCTGCCGGGCGAATCCAACGTGGTTCCAAGCGGTGTGAACACCAGAACCCAGCTCACGAAACGCATCTCTATTAACGTTCCGCTGCTGTCTTCGGCAATGGACACCGTGACCGAGTCCCGCATGGCAATCTCCATGGCTCGCCAGGGTGGTATCGGTGTTCTGCACCGCAACCTTTCCATTGAGCGTCAGGCTTCTGAGGTTGACCGCGTAAAGCGGTCCGAGGCCGGAATGATCTCGCACCCGGTCACCACCAACCCGCTGGCAACCATCGAAGAGGTGGACCAGCTCTGCAACCTGTACCGCGTTTCGGGTCTGCCCGTAGTTGACGAGGACGGCATCCTCCTCGGAATTGTGACCAACCGCGACATGCGCTTCGTGCTGGACGTTCAGCGCACCACCACCCTGGTGAAGGACGTAATGACCTCGATGCCGTTGGTCACCGCACCGGTGGGCATTCGCTCCGAGGACGCCATCGCAATCTTCGCCAAGCACCGCATCGAAAAGCTGCCGCTGGTTGACGAGGCCGGTCGCCTGCGCGGGCGCATCACCATCAAAGACTTTGACAAGAGCGAGAAGTACCCGCTGGCATCCAAGGACTCCGAGGGTCGTCTGCTGGTTGCAGCTGCCGTAGGTGTTGGAGCCGACGCCTGGGAGCGCTCCATGGCGCTGGTTGACGCCGGGGTTGACATCCTGGTGGTTGACACCGCTCACGGCCACAACAACGCAGTGCTCGAGATGGTTGCCAAGCTAAAGGCCGAACCGTTTGCCCGCAACGTTGACGTAATCGGTGGAAACGTTGCCACCCGCGAGGGTGCGGCCGCACTCGTTGCAGCCGGTGCCGACGGCGTCAAGGTTGGCGTTGGTCCAGGTTCCATCTGCACCACCCGCGTTGTGGCCGGTGTTGGCGTTCCGCAGGTAACCGCGGTTTACGAGGCATCGCTGGCGGCCAAGCCCGCGGGAGTTCCGGTCATCGCGGACGGCGGTTTGCAGTATTCGGGCGACATCGCGAAGGCGCTGGTTGCAGGCGCAAACGCCGTCATGCTTGGTTCGCTGCTTGCAGGAACCGAGGAGGCTCCCGGCGAGGTTGTCTTCATCGGTGGCAAGCAGTTCAAGACCTACCGCGGCATGGGTTCCCTTGGAGCCATGCAGAGCCGCGGCCAGGCCAAGAGCTACTCCAAGGACCGTTACTTCCAGGACGACGTGCTGCGCGAAGACAAGCTGGTTCCGGAGGGCATCGAGGGTCGAGTGCCTTTCCGTGGCTCGGTTCAGAGCGTCACCCACCAGCTCATCGGTGGCCTCCGTGCCTCCATGGGTTACGTGGGTTCCGAGACCATCCCGGAGCTCCAGGCCAAGGGCAAGTTCGTGCGCATTACTGCCGCCGGACTCAAGGAGAGCCACCCGCACGACATCCAGGGCATCATCGAAGCCCCTAACTACCAGGGTCGCTAACCCAAACCCGGAGGGTTCCACATGACTGAAATTGAGATTGGTTACGGCAAGCGCGGCACCCGCGCCTGGGCGTTCGACGATGTAGCTATCGTCCCGAGCCGCCGCACGCGCGACCCGCAGCAGGTTGACACCAGCTGGAACATCGACGCCTTCAAGTTTGCGCTTCCAGTGATGACCGCACCGATGGACTCGGTGGTCTCGCCGGCAACCGCCATCCAGATTGGCAAGCTCGGTGGCCTAGGAGTTCTCGACCTCGAGGGACTGTGGACCCGCTACGAGGACCCAACCGCGCTTTTGGCCGAGGTTGGCAAGCTGCCGGCAGACAGGGTTGTTGCTCGCCTGCGCGAGATGTATGCCGCGCCTATCCAGCCATCGCTGATCCGCGATCGCCTGGCCGAAATCCGCGTAGCCGGAGTTACCGTTGCCGGTGCCCTCACACCGCAGGCAACCGCCGAGTTCAGCGAGACCGTCATCAAGGCGGGCGTTGACCTCTTTGTTATTCGCGGAACCACAGTTAGCGCCGAGCACGTCTCCAAGCACCAGGAGCCGCTCAACCTAAAGGACTTCATCTACCGCCTGGACGTACCGGTCATCGTGGGCGGTGCGGCAACCTACAAGGGCGCGCTGCACCTCATGCGCACCGGTGCCGCCGGCGTGCTGGTTGGCTTCGGCGGCGGTGCAGCAAGCACCACCCGTAAGGTTCTCGGCATTCACGCACCGATGGCCACCGCCATCGCAGACGTTGCTGGCGCGCGCCGCGACTACATGGATGAGAGCGGAGGCCGCTACGTTCACGTGATTGCGGACGGCGGACTCGGTCACTCGGGCGACGTGGTCAAGGCAATCGCTCTCGGCGCAGACGCTGTCATGCTTGGCAGCGTCCTGGCGCGAGCCACCGATGCTCCGGGTAACGGATTCCACTGGGGTCAAGAGGCCTGGCACGAGGAGCTTCCGCGCGGCAACCGGGTTGAGGTTGGTCAGAGCGGTTCGCTCGAGCAGATCCTCAACGGACCAGCGGACAACGCCGAGGGAACCTCAAACCTCATTGGTGCACTGCGCCGAGCCATGGCTACCACCGGCTACTCGGACCTCAAGGAATTCCAACGAGCCGACGTGGTGGTTGCGCCGTACCAGCCCCACTAAATGAAGCCAAAGCCAACCTGGTTTGAGGTCGCTCGGCGACCTCGCTGGATTGGCGCGCTCTTCATCGCCATGGGAGTTGCCGTCATTTGCGCGCTGCTGGCCCAGTGGCAGGCTGAGCGCAGCATCGAGGCGCCGGCCATTTCGGTGGCGGACCAGCAGGCCGCAATCGCAAACGCCAAAGACATTTCCCTTGTGGTGCAGCCCGGAAGAACTCCCTCGGGCAGCGCCGTCGGCACGCAGGTGAAGGCCATGGCAACCCTGAACCCAAGCCTGGTCTGGGTGGTGTCGCACAGAATCCAACGCGATGGTACCCGAGGCTTCTGGGTGCTCGGCACCTACGCCGATGCGTCCGGGCACTACATCGTGGCGCCACTTGGCTTCACCGCCAGTAAGCAGCAGGCGCTCGCCGTTCAGGCCCGCGTTCAACACACCATGGTTCCCCAGGTGCTTCGCGAAATCCGCGGACGGTTGAGCCCGAGTGAGGCTCCGGCCCGCTGGAGTCGGGTCTTGGAGTCGCTCTCAGTTGGTCAGCTGGCAAACAAAACGTCGATCTCTCAGGCAACTCGCTTCTACCCGCTGTTTCTTCTGATTACCGATTCCGCGGTGTCCGGCCTGGACAAGATAACGGTGAGCAGCCTAACCGAGGCCCAGGTCAATTGGTTGAGCGCCTTCTACGCCGTGGAGTGGACCGCCTTCTGCGGCTTCAGCTTCTTCATGTGGTGGCGTCTAGTTCGCGACCGCCAGCTGCGTGAAAAAGAAGACCTGAACTCCGAGGAGAAACCGGAATGATCGCACGCAAGTTTGAAATCGTAGACGAGTACGGCCTCCACGCAGTGCCCGCGCAACGGCTGGTCAAGCTGGTTGAGGCAACTGACTTCGCGGTGTTCGCCGAGGATGAGGTTGCGGGTCGCTTTGCCGCCAACAACGCGCTGATGCTCATGAGCCTCAAGTTGCACAAGGGCGCACACCTGCGAATCATCGTTGACACCCCCGATGCCGGCGAGGCCGAAATCTTCTTTGAGGAAGTGCAGAACATCCTGCTTCCCAAGCGCCCGCTCTAGCACCTGCCCGAAAGGTAAAATTGGCAAATGGCTAATCCAAGCAAAATCACCAGCGCACTCAAGCTGTACCGAGTCACCTCGCTCATCACGGGATCGCTGCTGATCGCCATCACGGTGCTGTTTGCGCTCCGCCTCGGAACCTCGCACGAGCTTTGGTTTGCCGGACCGCACGGCCTGTTCTCGCTGGAGCAGTACAACGTTGACGCCCTCGGCGACAAGACCGGTTTGCCAACCACAGGCTACGACCTCACCAAGGCAGCGCTTATTGTCCACGGCTGGTTCTACATGCTCTACCTCTACAGCGACTACCGTCTCTGGAACCTCATGCGCTGGAGCTTCAAGCGCTTCCTCATCATCGCTGCCGGCGGTGTTGTGCCACTTCTTTCTTTCTTCACCGAACACCACTACCACCGTGTTGCAGTCGCCGACGCAGCAGCCAAGGGGAGCGACGCCTAATGAACCAGCCTGTACTAGTTGTTGACTTCGGAGCGCAGTACGCGCAGCTGATTGCGCGCCGCGTTCGCGAGGCAAACGTCTATTCCGAGATTGTGCACCACAACGTGACCGCGGCCGAGGTCCGCGCCAAGAACCCGGCAGCAATCATTCTCTCCGGCGGGCCATCCTCGGTTTACGAGCCGGGCGCCCCAAAGCTGGATCCAGCAATCCTCGAGCTGGGCATTCCCGTTCTCGGCATTTGCTACGGATTCCAGACCATCGCCAACACCCTCGGCGGTCGCGTGGATGCAACCGGCAAGCGCGAGTACGGAGCGACCGAGCTATCGGTGGCCGCCTCGGGTGAGATTCTTGCGGGCCAGCCAGCGGACCAGATCTGCTGGATGAGCCACGGCGACCAGGTGATGGAGGCTCCGGCAGGCTTTGAGGTCTTGGCATCAACCGAGACCACCCCGGTTGCGGCTTTCGCAAACAGCGAGCGAAAGATTTACGGCGTGCAGTGGCACCCGGAGGTGAAGCACAGCCAGTTTGGCCAGGATGTTTTGGTTAACTTCCTCCACAATGCGGCCGGCATTGCCCCAACCTGGAACTCCGGAAACGTGATTTCCGAGCAGGTTGAAAGGATTCGCGCTCAGGTGGGCGACGCCCGAGTAATCGGCGGCCTCGCCGGTGGAGT
>JBJTNC010000127.1:0-4368 GCA_046073865.1 Micrococcales bacterium
ACTCAACACCGCGATTGGTGCACAGAACGGCTGGCGCAACGCGCAGGCATCGCTGCTTGCACCTACCGGAACCATCGGCTTCATGATGGACTGCGACACCACCGGAATCGAGCCAGACTTCTCGCTCGTGAAGTACAAGAAGCTGTCCACCGGTGGCTCGATGCAGATCGTGAACCAGACCATTCCGTTCGCGCTGCACCGCCTCGGCTACTCGCAGGAGACCGTGGAGGCAATCGTCGACCACATCTCCACCCACGGTCACGTTGTGGACGCTCCGGGCCTCAAGCCAGAGCACTACTCCATCTTCGACACCGCGGTTGGAATCCGTGCAATCGAGCCAATGGGTCACGTTCGCATGATGGCTGCAGTTCAGCCATTCCTTTCGGGCGCCATCAGCAAGACCGTAAACATGCCTGAGACCGCAACCAAGGAAGAGATCGCTGACGTCTACTTCCAGGGTTGGAAGCTGGGCCTCAAGGCTCTGGCCATCTACCGCGACAACTGCAAGGTAGGCCAGCCGCTGAGCGACGCCAAGGCAAAGACCGAGACCAAGAAGGAGGCCGCGGCTGTTGCAGCTCCGGCAGCCGGAACCCCTCGTCCAGTGCGCAAGCGCCTGCCAAAGGCACGTCCATCCACCACCATCTCGTTCACCGTTGGTGGCGCAGAGGGTTACATGACCGCAGGTCAGTACCCGGATGGCGGACTCGGCGAGGTATTCATCAAGCTGGGTAAGCAGGGTTCCACCCTGGCCGGCGTGATGGACGCGTTCTCGATCGCCGTTTCCATCGGCCTGCAGTACGGTGTTCCACTGGAGACCTTCGTTCAGAAGTTCACCAACTTCTCGTTCGAGCCTGCCGGTATGACCGACGACAAGGACGTCCGCATGGCCAAGAGCCTGATGGACTACATCTTCCGTCGCCTGGCCCTGGACAACCTGCCTTTCGACACCCGCGAGGCTCTGGGAATCCTGACCGCAGACGAGCGTTCGGCAGCCCTGGACAACACCGGCAGCTACCCAGTGATCTCGCAGGAGACCACCGCGTCGGTACCGGCTCCAGCGGCCGTCGAGGCAGTTGCAGAGGTAGTTGCAGTTGTGGAAGAGGTAAAGGCTTCGTCCCCAGCCGCTCCACAGCCGGTTGAGATCCGCAAGGAGGCTCACTCGAGCGCAGAGCTGTTCGAGCTGCTGCAGGGCAAGGAATCCGATGCCCCGCTCTGCTTCAACTGCGGCATCAAGATGCGCCCATCCGGCTCGTGCCACGTGTGCGAGGGTTGCGGCAGCACCTCGGGTTGCAGCTAAACCGCTGACAAACTAACCGATGGCCGGCTCACGAAAGTGGGTCGGCCATCGGCCTTAACGGGGTTCGGCAGCCAGATTTGAGCGACCCTGACGGTAACCTAGACAGGTGTTTTACAACCTCGTCTTCCGCCTCGTTTTCACCAGACTAGACCCCGAGTGGATTCACCACACTGTGGTCCGCGGCATCCGCGTTGCCAAGGTGCTGGGAATCACCCGCATCGGTGCGCTGCGCGGGGGAGAGGCCAAGAAAGTTGAGGCGTTCGGCCTAACCTTCGATGGCGCCTTCGGCCTGGCCGCGGGATTCGACAAGAACGCCGTTGCGGTTCGTGCCCTCGGCGACCTGGGCTTCAGCCACGTGGAGATCGGCACGGTCACCGCGCTCGCGCAGCCGGGCAACGAGAAGCCAAGGCTGTTCAGGCTTCCAGCTGACCGCGCGCTCATCAACCGAATGGGATTCAACAACGATGGCGCAGAGGTTGTTGCCCAGCGTTTGGGAGCACTGCGCGCCAGCTACGGCCAGGACCTCCCAATTATCGGTGTGAACATTGGCAAGAGCAAGGTCACCCCAGTGGAGGCCGCCGCGGACGACTACCGCGCCAGTGCGCGCCTGCTGGCGCCTTTTGCCGACTACCTGGCGGTCAATGTCTCCAGCCCCAACACCCCGGGGCTGCGGTCGCTTCAGGAGGTTTCGGCACTTCGCCCAATTCTCGAGGCAGTTCTGGCGGAGAGCCTTGGGCTGCCGGTTCTGGTCAAGATTGCACCAGACCTAGCCGACGAAGACATTCTTGCGGTAGCCGACCTCGCGCTCGAACTCGGGCTCGCCGGTGTAATCGCAACCAACACCACCATCGGCCGAGAGGGCCTAAAGACGGCAAAGTCTCGCATCGATGAGATCGGTGCCGGTGGCCTCTCTGGCGCGCCGCTGAAGCAGCGATCCCTCGAGGTCCTGCGCCTGCTGGCGGGCCACCTGAAGGGGCGCATGGCAATCATCTCCGTCGGTGGGGTTGAAACCGCCGAGGAGGCAAGGCAGCGCCTAGAGTCCGGTGCGAGCCTGGTTCAGGGCTACTCCGGCTTCATCTACGAGGGGCCGTTCTGGGCTCGCAGGGTAAACCGCGGAATCTAGCCTTTGGCCACATTGCTGGCCTCTGGGCCGAGATCTCGGAATGGCTCTAGGCCAGGCGGCGCTCCGGGGCGGTGGTTAGCGCCGGGTCGGTCTTTGCAAACGGTTTGGTGATGGCGTCAATCTTCTCCATGACCTCGGCCGGCAGCGTTACGCCCACCGCACCCAGGTTTGATGTGATCTGCTCGGGGCGGCTGGCACCCACGATTGCGCTCGAGACGTTTGGGTTCTGCAGGGTCCAGGAGAGTGCCAGCTGAGCCATGGTTAGGCCCAGGTCTGCGGCAATTGGCGCTAGCTCTTGGATGGCGGTCAGAAGCTCGTCGTTCAGCATGTCCTTGATGAACATGTTGGCCTTGTCGCTGGCCGCGCGGCTGTCGGCTGGAACGGCTTGGCCGGGCAGGTATTTTCCGGTGAGCACACCCTGCGCCATCGGTGACCAGACAATCTGGGAGACGCCAAGCTCGGTGCAGGTTGGTACTACTTCGCCCTCGATGACGCGCCAGAGCATGCTGTATTGCGGCTGGTTGCTGATCAGCTGGAAACCAAGCTGCTTCGAGTAGGCGTGCGCCTGCTTGATCTGCTCGGCATTCCACTCCGAGACGCCGATGTAGAGGGCCTTGCCCTGGCGAACGATGTCGGCGAAGGCCTGCATCGTCTCCTCCAGCGGGGTCTCGACATCGAAGCGGTGGGCCTGGTACAGATCAACGTAGTCAACCTGGAGGCGGCGCAGCGAGCCGTTGATGCTGTCCATGATGTGCTTGCGGCTCAAGCCCGTGTCGTTCGGACCCTTGGCGGCTACCGGCCAGTAGGTCTTGGTGAAGATCTCCAGGCCCTCGCGGCGCTGGCCGGCCAGGGCCTTACCCAGGACAACCTCTGCGGCCTGATTGGCGTAGACGTCGGCGGTGTCGAACGACGTGATTCCGCCGTCGAGAGCGGCGTGCACGGTGGCAATTGCCGCCGTATCATCTACCTGCTGAGCGTGAGTCAGCCAGTTGCCGTAGGTGAGCTCGCTCACCTTGAATCCAGAGTTTCCCAG
This sequence comes from Micrococcales bacterium, assembly GCA_046073865.1. Lineage (GTDB taxonomy): Bacteria > Actinomycetota > Actinomycetes > Actinomycetales > Microbacteriaceae > Rhodoluna. Next base: position 3,454 of record JBJTNC010000127.1, read on the forward strand.
GTAGCGGTAGCGCATGATTCCTACTTCTTGTCTCTAGGGTTCACGGCGGCCTTTGGCAGGCGGGCGATTCGCGGCTGGGTGCCTCGCATCGCTGCGTATAGTGCCAAGCCGCGCTCGGCCTTGTCGCCAAACTTCTCGGTGGTTACGCGCTTCACCTTGCGGTAGATGAACGCGCTGTCGATGATTACCAGAACCATGATTCCCAGAGTGCTAACGGAGAGAACCTGGTTGTAGGTGGAGGTGGGGTGACCCTGGTCAAGCAGGGAGAGAATCAGAACCAGCACCATGACCGGAATGAGGAACTCGCCAACGCTGTAGCGTCCGTCAACGATGTCGCGCGCCAGGCGCTTCTGTGGTCCGCGGTCGCGGAACGGAAGGTAACGGTCATCGCCGGCCAGCTGGCCCGCGCGGATGCGCTCACGCTCGGCCTTGGCCTTCTCCTTGGCTAGCGCCTTGCCCTCCGGGGTGCGGTCGCCAACCAGGGGACGAACCTTAGCGGCCTCGGCCGCCTTGCGGCTCGGTGTAGCCCGACCCTTACCGGTTGACTTGCTCTCGGGTGCTTGCTCGGTCATGACTGTCCTTGTGCGTGAAATTGGTGGGCGTCTGAATAATAAGATTACCCATATGACGGCTTCCTCAACGCTGAGCCCAGAGCTCATTTCCAAAGTCACCGATGGCGTAACCGCGGCATTCCCGAGGGCAATCGGAACCCTCGGCGACCTGGTGAGGATTCCCGGAATCGCCTGGGACGCATTTGACGCCCAAAACCTGGAGCGCAGCGCAGAGGCCGTGGCCGATCTGCTGCGCCAGACCCAGATCTTCGAGTTCGTGGAGATTCGCCGCGCCCCGGTTGCGGCCGAATACGGCGACAGGCTCGGTGCCCCTGCCGTAGTGGCTCGTCGCGCCGCCAGGAAC
>JBJTNC010000128.1:0-4469 GCA_046073865.1 Micrococcales bacterium
GACAGAACTTTCATGTTCAAGGCTGCAATCAAAGACATTGTGTTCCGCAGAGGACAGCACGCAACGTTCCTTGGAAAGCCTTGGAGCGACGAGGGTGGTTCAGGTTTCCACTTGCACTTCTCGGTTACCGACATGAATGACAACAACGTGATGCACGATGGCGCCGGAAACCTTTCTGACACCGCGCGCAGTTTGATTGCAGGCTTGACCGCAAACGCAAACGGACTGACCGCATTTACAAACCCAACAGTCAATGCGTTCAAGCGTCTTGGCCCAGACACTCTTGCTCCCTACCGTTCGAACTGGGGATACGACAACCGCAGCTGCATGATTCGTATTCCGCCAGAGCGCGGGGGCGGAACTCGCCTCGAGGTTCGCGTGGGCGATGGCGCTGCAAACCCATACCTACTTATTGCCGCCATCCTGGCTGCGGGCCTCGACGGCATCCAGCGCAAGCTTGAGTGCCCGGAGCCTGCCGAGGGCATGGCTTATGACAACGAGTCGGCGGAGATCCTGCCGATGAGCCTCGGCGAGGCCCTTGACGCGCTCGAGGCCGACAAGGACCTGAGCCGCGTTCTGGCGCAGGAGCTCATCAATGTTTTCACCGTGCTCAAGCGCGATGAGGTTGAGCGCTACGAGGCAGAGGTTACAGACCCTTCCACCCGAAGCGTTACCCCGTGGGAGTGGGACGAGTACATGGAGGACTACTAAAGGTTAGCCAAAAGGTAATCCCCGAGCAGTTCATTCATTCGTTCATTGCTCGGGGATTTCCTTTTTGGGGAGGAATTTCCTGAGACAAACGAATAAATAGTTACGAATTGGCAACGGCGCCTGATCGGCTTGTGTCTGGCTGATAGTTTCGAGTCAACATTGATGCGGGTTGAGGGGTTGTTGTGGGGTTTCGGGGTTGGGTTGCTGGAGACCTGCAACCTGTAGTGGATTTTGAGCCTTCGTTGGGTTGGTTGGCTTATGGCCAGGCTCACGCCACCAACCAAGCCACCACCAGCCACGGTTACGATTTGGCTTCCCGGATCACCACCACAAACAATGTTGCTGGGCTCTATACCTATGATGCTTTAGGTCGCGAAACCACTATCCCGGCAATCGACATGCAAAACACCCAAAACACGGTGTTGCATTACTTTGCCGACGACAGCATTCAAGCCATCACTCAAGGCGCAACCTCAACCAGCTACACGCTGGATCCTGCAGGCCGTCAACTAGCAGAAACCACAACCACAGCAACTGGTACAACCACTGTCGAACGCCACTACACGGACACGTCCCAAGCGCCAAGCTTCAGTATCACTTCTGGTGGCGTAAACGCTGGAACAACGGTTTATCTGCCGGGCCTGGCCGGAGCCATGCCGAGCATCACCGGTACTGATGGAGTGAATAATCTACAAATCATCGACCCACACGGCGACACTGTAGCCACCGTCAACACCTCAGGAACACCAGTTCTAAACGGGTGGAGTCAATACGACGAATATGGCAACCAGCAAACCGGAACCCAAAACCCTAAAAACGGTATAAGTTACGGTTGGGCAGGCTCAGCCGAAAAAGCAACCACCGCATCAGGACTCATCCTGATGGGGGCCAGGGTCTATGACTCGGTGACGGGAAGGTTCACTTCCAGAGACCCAGTACCTGGCGGTAACGAGACTGCTTACAGTTACCCGAATGATCCGATAAACGTAAATGACTGGAGCGGGTGTGATGCGGCACAAGGGTTATTTGTCACCGCCATGGGTGCGGTGGCAGGGGCTATGTTTTTGGCATGTCCAGAAACTGCATTCATAGGTTGTCTAGTTGGGGCGACTATTTCTGCCTCAATTTGGGGAGCCGCCGCTGCAGGTGCTACAGATGAAGGTACAAAGAAGACACCTGCCGAGAAAAACAAAGACCTCATTACAGGTGCAATATCTGGCGGCATATCAAGGACTGCAGGTGGCCTATTTGGGAAATATTTTGCACCTCAACTTGAACCAAATTCTAAGTTTGGTCAATCTTTCGTTAAGGGACTTGTTGCATACGGCTCAGGTGAGACGGTAAAAACGCTTTTACACCCACCCAGCCAAAAGCCAAGTCAACAATTTCACAATCGGAGGCATTGACGGTGGGTTGGCAAACTTTTTGCTTTTTTTCGTCGATCGTTTACGCATTTGTTGTGAGCGTTTGGCTATTCACTATTGGTGGAAGATTGGCAAGGAACCGTCATATTGCGCAACAAAGGGCAAAATGGCGAGTCTCAACTTTGATCGGGGCGCTTCTTCTGATTGGCTCAGATTGGTTTTCGGGATATTTTCTGATTTTCGTTTCTGTTCAAGCATTGGCGACTCTTCTGTCGTTTACTTTGGGCTTTGGTGCCAACTTGCTTTTCCCCAAACTCAAGACTCCGACCGGTGCATTCTTCGAGAAAATTTTGAATATTCTCAACTCTCCATTTTTCCCCTGGCCCTAAGGCATTTCTGTTAGCCGGTGAGTTTGGTGAGGCGTTTGATTCAAACTAAACGCGAGCTTCATTTGTGTGCCTGCACTAAATTTTGGACCTACTTAGTAGCCTTTTTCCTTAAAGTAAAGTCGCCCCAAATTGATAACGTTCAAAGTCAGCGAACGGAGGAGAGCAGCTCTGTCACCTGTGCGACTGGTTGCTACTTTGCCCGCATAATGTCGTGAAAGACACTTTCTTTAAACCGCCTGCACTTCGGCCAGGGTGCGTGCAAGGTAAAGCGCGTTTTGCTCTCAATGGCATGCATAGACATTGAAGGTTTCGCACCAGCACACATGTGGGTCTCTATTGTGGGTAAGAAGTGCCCCGTAGTTAGTTTATTAGGCGACCAGTCAAGGTGATATCATGATTCCTCCTTCTAGACACATCGGCTGCAAAAGTCTGCGAAGGAAAAACTTTCCAAACATCGACAAAGCACAAAGTGAAAAGCCTAAGAACGTTCACATCATTCCCTCACAGTCCGGGGGTGCAGTTAGTTTAAAGCTGACTTGTGCGGTGAGGCCTTTAACGCACTTAGATGCTCGGGTTGCTGTTGTCGGCAACCAGGCTTCCGCCGTTGAAGGTTACGCCAACCTCGCGGAAGTATCCGCCCAGAATCGTCTCAACCGGCAGGATGCTTGCCAGCTCGTCCCACTGGGAGTCGAACAGCTCCAGCTCGGCGTCGCCGCCCCAAGCCTGGCCCAGGTCGGCGTCAACGCCGCCCATGGTGATCAGCTGGTCGAGCGAGTTGCCGGCACCCGGGGTGATGGATGGAACCCAGCGCGAGTGCAACATCTTGTGACCGTTCACGAAGCCGTTGGAGTCAACCGGCTCCTTGAGGGTGACAATGGCGTTTGCCAGGCGGTGGTCGTATGCCGAGAGCGTTGCACCAAACTTGCCGCCGGCAGCAACCTTTGGGGTTGCAACGCCGTGGTTGAAGACGCGGGTCACGTGTGCCGAACCCAGTTTCTTTGGGTAGCCCTGGAACCAACCGCGGGCAATGGCGAAGTCCTTGGTAACCCAGATGGCTACGCAGCGGCTGTAGGTCACGCCCTCGTACTTGCAGCGAACCACAACGAATGCCTCGAGGTACTGCGAGCGGATTGGATCTAGCAGCTCGGCCTTGCCGGTGCTGCAGCTCTGCCAGTCGGCCCAGATGAAAGCCACCGCACCCGGCTGCTCGTCTGCCAGTTCCAGCTCCGGTGGCAAGATTGCGCGCACGTTTGCTGGATCGGTTAGGTACTCAACTGTTAGAAGTGTGCCCGAGTAGAACCAGGGCATGTCAGGCACAATCGCGCTCTTGCCCGTTGGGGTCTTTGGCGCCATGAATCCTTTGAGTTCGCTCATTCTTCTAACTTACCTAAGTCGTTCGCATCCAAACAATACCGAGGCAAATCTGCTTGTAACGATTCCATTACATAGTGGCCAAACAGGGAATATCCGCTGTTCGTTTGCTTCCGAATGAGCCAATCTAGGAAAAGGTCGTTCGGATATGAACGACCCCATCAGTTGGCACCACCCCACCAATCCACTCAATGAGGAGAATCAGATGTCTGATGCCACCCAGTCGGATACCCAGCTTGCGAAGGGCAAGCTTGGCGTTCTGGGAATCGTATTTTTCGTTGTAGCCGCAGCGGCTCCGCTGGTTGGCATGACCGGCGCCGTGCCGGTTGCAATGCTGGCAGGTAACCTGGCCGGAACCCCTGGAACCTACCTCGCAGTGGGCATCGTCTTGCTCATCTTCAGCGTTGGCTTCAGCACCATGAGCAACCGCGTGACCAACGCCGGAGCATTCTTCGCCTATGTTGGCCGCGCCTTCGGCAAGCACGCCGGTGTTGCCAGCGCCTTCATCTCGATCGTCGGCTATGTCACTATCCAGCTGGCCATCTACGGCTTCTTCGGTGGTCTTGCCGCCATGCAGTTCCAGTCCATCGGAATTAACCTTCCTTGGTACGTCTGGACCCTCATCGCCTGGGCC
>JBJTNC010000129.1:0-5831 GCA_046073865.1 Micrococcales bacterium
CGCCAGGGCGGGCCGAGCAGTTGGCAGAGCGGCATCCGGCGCCCGCCGCAGCTTCATGGACATGATGCGCGAGTTTTACAGCGGGCAGTCGATGCTTTTTGTCATGATCCTGAGCGCAACCCTGCTGCTTGTGGTTTACGGACTGATTATGGTTGTCTCCGCCTCCAGCATCGACAGCATCAAGGCCAACAACGGTAACCCGCTCACCATCTCAGCCAAGCAGATCGTCTCGGCGCTGGTTGGTTTTGCCGCGATGACCTTCATCTCCGCCCGGAGCGTTGAGTTTTTCACTCGCAACAGCTTCCCCATCTACGTGTCGGCCACGGTTCTTCAGGTATTGGTGTTTCTTCCGGGTCTCGGCGTTTCTGTAAACGGAAACCGCGAGTGGATACGCCTTCCCATCCCTGGCGGTGGCTACACCATTCAGCCCTCCGAGTTCATCAAGCTGGCGCTAATCATCCTGCTGGCCGTGGAGTTTGACCGTCTGCGCGACTGGGTGGAGTACCCCAAGCAGTACACCGGCCGTGCGGGAGTGCTGGCTTTGATTCCAATGGTTCTCATCATGGCCGGTCAGGATCTGGGAACCACCATCATCATCGCCATCATCGTGATGACCATGCTGTTTCTTTCGGGTGTGCCAGGGAAACTGCTTATGACGGTGACTACTGCTCTGAGTGTGGCCGGCACGCTCCTCATCGTTACAGGCAAGAGCCGTATCGGCCGCTTCGCCGCCTGGCTAGACCCGAGCACGTCAGATACCGCAAACAACTACGCCTGGCAGGCGCAGCACGGAATCTGGGCTCTCGCCAACGCGCACATCATCGGTGTTGGGCTTGGCCAGTCATCGCTGAAGTGGTCTTGGATTCCCGAGGTTGAGAACGACTATATCTTTGCCATCATCGGTGAGGAATTGGGTCTTATTTTTGCCGCTGGAACAATCATTTTGTTCCTGCTGCTGGGCTACTGGATTGTTCAGGTTGGCCTGCGTTCCAGCACGCTGTTCGGCCGCTGGGCCAGCTTTGGTGTTGCAACCTGGATTGTGGTTCAGGCCATGGTGAACATCGCCGTGGTTCTCAAGGCCCTGCCGGTTCTGGGCGTGCCGCTTCCGCTGATCTCGGCCGGTGGTTCATCGCTCATCGCTGGCATGGCGGCCATTGGGCTGGTTCTCTCGATCGAACGCCGCAACCACCTGGAGCTGGACGGCGGAAACTTCCGCGCGCAGAGGAACCGCCGATGACCAACTACCTGCTGGCCGGCGGTGGCACCGCGGGGCACGTGAATCCGCTGCTCGCGCTGGCGGATGCCATTCGCGCCGACGAACCCGATGCCGGAGTTTGGGCGCTGGGAACGGCCGAGGGCCTGGAAAGCAGGCTGGTACCTGAACGCGGCTACCCGTTGCTAACCGTTCCGCGGCTGCCTTTTCCCCGCCGACTGAACGCGGCCGCCCTAAAGTTTCCGCGGCGCTACGCCCAGGCGGTTTCCCAGGTTGTTGGCTACCTGAAGCAGCACAGCATCGATGTAGTGGTGGGCTTCGGCGGCTACGCCTCGGCACCCGCGTACACCGCGGCCCGCCGACTTGGCATTCCCGTGGTTATCCACGAGGCCAACGCGCTGCCCGGGCTGGCCAACCGGATGGCGGCGAGGCGCGCCAGCGCCGTTGGCGTGGCGTTCCGAAACACCAAGCTGCCCGGCGCCCACTTCGTTGGAATGCCGCTTAGGCGCGAGATTGAGTCGCTGGCGGGCGGCCTAAGCCTGGCGGACCGCGTTGCCGCGCGAGCCCACTTCGGCCTCGACGAGAGCACAACCACGCTTTTGGTGACCGGTGGTTCCCTGGGCGCCAAGCGCCTGAACGACACCATCGATGCGGCCCGCCCAGCCCTCAAGGCGGCGGGAATCCAGGTGCTGCACATTGTGGGCGACCGCAGCGAGTTTGAGGCCGAGTCCGCCGCCGACTTCGTGCGACTCAAGTACTGCGACCGCATGGACCTGGCCCTTACAGCCGCGGACTTCGTGGTGTGCCGCGCGGGAAGCGCAACCGTGAGCGAGCTGACAGCGATCGGTGTGCCGGCCGTGTACGTGCCATACCCGGTTGGCAATGGCGAGCAGAAGTTCAACGTGGCCGACGTGGTTGATGCCGGCGGAGGCCTGATGTGCCTGGACGCCGACTTCACCCCAGAGTGGGTTCTCAGCCACCTGATTCCGCTAATCAGCGATTCCCGCGCTCGCGCCAGCATCGCCACCGCCGCCAAGAAGGTTGGTGTCTCCGATGGCTCGACGCGCCTGCTGAACCTCGTGCGCAGCGTGTTAGTCAAGCGCTAACGGCCTTCCAGACTTAGGCTTTTTCTAGGCGATTCGCGCTCAACCGCATCGAGGTAATGATGATCAAACCAGACTTTACTCAAGCCGTCCCAGAAGACCTGGGGACCGTGCACTTCGTTGGCATCGGTGGCAGCGGCATGTCTGGCATCGCGCGCATTCTGCTGGGCATGGGACACAAGGTCACCGGAAGTGACCTGCGCGACACCTCCAACGTTGCCGCGCTTCGCGCACTCGGCGTCGAGATTCACATTGGTCACGACGCCGCTCACCTGGGTAACCCAGACACCGTGATTGTGACCAGTGCCCTCTGGCCAACCAACCCCGAGTACCTGCTGGCGAAGGAGCGCGGAATCCCCGTGATTCACCGCTCGCAGGCGCTGGCCTACCTAACCGGCAAGAAGCGGGTCATCGCGGTTGCCGGAGCTCACGGCAAGACCACCTCCACGGGCATGATCATCACAGCCCTGCTTGGCCTGGGTGAAGACCCTTCTTTCGTTAACGGCGGCGTCATCGCTGCCCTCGGAGCCTCGTCTGCCGCTGGAAGCGGAGAGCTCTTCGTGATTGAGGCGGACGAGTCCGACGGCTCGTTCCTGCACTACGACACCGCGGTGGCGCTGGTTACCAACGTTGACCCTGACCACCTCGACCACTACGGCAGCCTGGAGGCCTTCGAGGCAGAGTTTGCCAAGTTTGCCCAAGGGGCACGCGAGTTTGTGGCCAGCAGCTCCGACGACCCGGGTGCGGTTCGGGTGACCGGCCTGCTGCGGGACAAGAGGGTTTTGAGCTTCGGCAAGGCCGAGGGTTCGTTCGTCAGGTTGACCCGCATCGATGCCTCCGGCGCGCGAGTGAACTTCGATGTTCTGGTTGAGGGCAAGACCCTCAGCGCCGAACTATCGGTACCGGGTGAGCACAACGCCATAAATGCGGCGGGCGCGCTGGCGGTATTGGTTGGCCTTGGCCACGACGCCGGGCGCAGCCTTGCCGAGATTGCCAAGTTTGGTGGAACCGAGCGCCGCTTTGAACTCCACGGCGAGGTGCGCGGAGTGCGCGTCTACGACGACTTTGCCCACCACCCAACCGAGGTTGCGGCAGCGCTGCGCGCAGCCCGCGCGGTGGTTGGTGACGGCCGACTCATCACGGTCTTCCAGCCGCACCTTTACTCGCGCACCCGTCTGATGAAGGCCGAATTTGCGCAAGAGTTGGAGCAGCTGAGCGACCAGGTCGTGGTCATGGACATCTACGCCGCGCGCGAAGACCCCGAGCCAGGCGTGACCGGAGCGCTGGTCTCCGACCTCTTCAAGGACCAGTCCAAGGTTCACTACGTGCCGCTCTGGGATGACGTGCCAGCGGTTGCCGCCGGAATCGCACGCGCGGGCGACTTCATAATCACCATGGGTTGCGGCGATGTCTACCGCATGTGTCCGCAGCTGCTTGAGGCGCTAAAGGCCTAGCCTTGCGTCGATCCTCAGTTCCACCGCGGGGTCCGGGCGGTCAGCGCCCAGGCTCCCGTTCAGAGCGCCCGGCGGCTCAGCGCCCGGCGGCTTCACCGGTGGCTCAGACAGCAGCCTCAGGCGCCAGGCCAGCCGCCCGCACCAAGCCGGCGGCTGCTCCGGATCGCGGAGCCACGTCAAAGCGCGCGGGTAAATCGAAGGATTCCTCAAAGACCCTGACCAGCGCCAGCAGAGCGGCCGAGAGAGCCAACAGGCGTGAGGCGCGCGCGGAGCTGCGTGCCCGCATGGAGCAGGTTCGCCGCTTCACCGGCAAGTCGAGGCTGCGCGCCGGAATCATCTACAGCGGTATCGGTTCGCTCGTGGCGCTTGGTGCGCTGGTGCTGGCAACCATCTACACGCCCATCATGGCAATCGACAAGATCGAGATTGTCGGGGTTCATCGCATGAAGCAGTCAACGGTTTACAACGCGGTGAAGACGCTCATCGGTACCCCGCTCACCACGGTTGACGAAAACCAGATTCAGGCTCGTCTAGCCAACTTCAGCCTCATCCAGTCGTTCACCACCGTGGCGCTGCCGCCGCACACCCTGCAGATTTATATTCAGGAGCGTCAGCCAATCGGAATCGTCACCATCGGTGCCACCGACTACCTGTACGACCCTGCCGGCGTTCAGATTGGCCCGGCCGCCAACCGCGGCACCCGCCCGCTGATTCTGGTTAACGGCGACCCTGCTCACAGCCCCAACTTCCGGGAGGCTGTCTCGGTGCTTTTGGCGCTGCCGGTGGACCTATATCCCAAGGTGGCGTCCATCCAGGCAACATCCATCGATGACGTGCGAATCAAACTCAGGGGAGTGGCAAACAGGCAGATCATCTGGGGTGATTCCTCGGACTCAATCTTAAAAAGTCGGGTGCTTTCGGCGCTGATGGCCAACTCCAAGAAGCAGCAGTCGGCAGTCTTCGATGTCTCGGCGCCCAGCGCGCCCACCGTTCGTTACGGAAACTTCTAGGTCAATTTCGCAACACGCCCGCCAGCCTCACGGCCCGCGGCCCGCGCTGGCCGTAACTTTCTGGCGCAAGTGGAAAATTCAACAAAACCCTAAGTTTCAGGCTTAACTTGAGGGTTTTGCGGTCCTAGACACAGGCAGCGTTTTTCAACTGGAGGAAGCAAATGAGCAGCTTGACCAACAACTACCTGGCGGTAATCAAGGTTGTCGGCGTTGGCGGTGGCGGCGTGAACGCCATCAACCGCATGATCGACTCCGACCTGCGCGGCGTTGAGTTCATCGCAATCAACACCGACGCCCAGCAGCTGGTCATGAGCGAGGCTCACGTGAAGCTGGACATCGGCCGCGAACTCACCCGCGGTCTCGGCGCCGGTGCCGACCCAGAGCTGGGTCGCCGCGCGGCAGAAGACCACGCCGACGAGATCGAGGCGGCTCTCAAGGGCGCCGACATGGTATTTGTTACCGCTGGCGAGGGTGGCGGCACGGGAACAGGTGCGGCGCCTGTGGTTGCCCGCATCGCCCGCCAGCTGGACGCGCTCACCGTTGGCGTTGTCACCCGCCCATTCAATTCCGAGGGCAAGCGTCGCGCCGAACAGGCCGACAAGGGAATCGAGACCCTGCGCGGCGACGTTGACACCCTCATCGTGGTTCCAAACCAGCGCCTCATGGACATGGCCGACAAGACCGTCTCCATGAAAGAGGCTTTCGTCCACGCCGACAACGTGCTTCGTTCCGGAGTTCAGGGCATCACCGACCTAATCGTCACCCCGGGCATCATCAATGTTGACTTCAACGACGTGAAGACCGTGATGAAGAACGCCGGATCCGCCCTGATGGGTATCGGTTCGGCCAAGGGCGAGAACCGCGCGCTGCGTGCCGCCGAAGAGGCCATCAGCAACCCGCTGCTCGAGGCATCCATCGATGGCGCACACGGCGTTCTGATTCAGATTGCCGGTGCCAGCGACCTCGGTCTGCACGAGATGGACGAGGCCAACCGCCTGGTCACCGAGGCCGTGAGCCCTAACGCCAACATCATCTTCGGTTCCACCATCGA
>JBJTNC010000130.1:0-10133 GCA_046073865.1 Micrococcales bacterium
TGAACGGCGAGTTGCTGATTCAGGACCTCAACTCCACCAACGGAACCTTCGTCAACGGCAAGCGGGTTGGTACACCGATGGTTGTGAAGGCCAACACCCCGGTTCAGGTTGGCAACTCGGTATTTGAGCTGCGAGCCTAAGAGTGTCTGTAAAGGTCATCGCGCACGCCGATTCCAACATCGGCAGGGTTAGACACAGCAACCAGGATTCCGGTTACTCCGGTTACCAGTTGCACTTCGTTGCCGATGGCATGGGTGGTCACGCGGGTGGCGACATTGCGTCCGCCATGGTCAGCCAGCGGGTTGCCCAAATAGACGGCGTCTTCCCAAACCCAGAGGCGGCGGCCAATGCGCTGAAAACCGCCATGCTGGATGCAAATAGGCAACTGGGGCAGTTGGTAAAGAGCCACCATGAACTTTCGGGTCTGGGAACCACCTTCAGCGGAATGCTGGTCAACGGCGACGAGATCACGGTTGCGCACATCGGTGACAGCCGTATTTATCTTTGCCGCGAGGGCGAGACCAAGCAGGTAACAAAGGATCACACCTTTGTGCAGCGTCTGGTTGACCTTGGCCGCATCACTCCCGAGGAGGCCCTCGTGCACCCTCGCCGCAGCGTGCTGATGCGCGTGCTGGGTGACGTGGAAGACGAACCCGAGATTGACACCTTCCACCTTCAGACCCAGCCCGGTGACAGGTTCCTGCTCTGCTCCGATGGCCTATGCGGCTATGTGCCAGAGGGTCTGATTGGCATGATCCTCTCCGGTCCCATTCCGGCGGAAGAGGCAGTTGACCTGCTGATCCACGAGGCGCTCGAGTACGGTGCTCCCGATAACGTGACCGTGGTCGTTGTTGACGTGATTCCTCTCGGAGCCGCAAGTGACTTCACTCCGGTTGCCAAATATGTTGGCTCGGCGGCAAACGAGGTGATTGTGGATGAGCGCCCAGGCGCAAAGCTGCTTCGCCTGTTCAACCCCCGTGCGCTAACCGATCTTCTCGGCAATAGCGGCGAGACCAGCGAGTTCAAGCCCGAGTCGGACGAGTACCTGGACTACATCCTCAGCCAAACCAGGGTCAAGATTAAGTGGCATCGCAGGCGCCAGGTGGCATCGGTGGTTGCCATGATTTTGGCATTCGCGGCTGTTCTGGGGGGCGCCTACTGGTACACCCAGACCCGCTTCTACGTTGGCGAGGTTGCAGGCAAGGTGGCCGTCTTCCGCGGCATCAAGGAGGCCCTCGGCCCGCTGCACTTCAGCCACCTGTATCACAAGACCGACATCGATGTTTCTAGCCTCACCCCTTTCCAGCAGGGGCTGGTTGCTCAAACCATTCCCGCCACCAGCTTGGATGACGCCAACCGCGAGATTCAGGCGCTGCTGAACGCCGGGGGTAACTAGTGCAAACCTCGATGGGCAAGATCGTTCGAATTGTTCCCCGCAGCCGCAACATTGAGCTGCTGCTGCTGGCATTCGCCATCGGCCTGAGTGCCTACGAGCTGGCCCAGGTGCAGCTGAGTGTGATTCAGATTCTGCGCACCGATATTTGGTTCTATCTCGCGCCGCCGGCCATCGCCGTGCTGGTGCTGCACGTTGTGCTGCGCGTTCGCGCCTCCGAGGCGGATCCCCTGCTGCTTCCGCTGGCGTACGCGCTAAACAGCCTTGGGCTTGCCGAAATCTATCGGCTCGACCTATCCAAGGAGGCCATCAAGGGAGCGGAGCTGTTCGCGGCCAAGCAGGTCACCTGGACCGTGGTTGCGGTTGTCATCGCAATTCTTGTGATTCTCTTCGTGCGCAGCCACCTGTTTCTGCGCCGCTTCATCTACATCTCGATGATTCTGGGTATCGGCCTGCTGCTATCGCCGGTTCTGCCTGGAATTGGCCGGACCATCAATGGCGCACGCCTGTGGATTGGCATCGGCAGCCTCACCTTCCAGCCAGGTGAGTTGGCCAAGATTGCGCTGACGGTTTTCTTTGCCGGCTACCTGGTTTCGCGCAAGGACTCGCTCGCCCTTGTTGGCAGGCGAATCCTCGGGGTTCAGTTGCCGCGCGCCCGCGAGCTTGGCCCGATTCTTGTGATTTGGCTGGTTAGCCTTGGCGTTCTTGTGCTGGAGCGCGACCTGGGAACCAGCCTGCTCTACTTTGGCCTCTTCCTGGTGATGATCTACCTCGCAACCGGGCGTGCCATCTACGTGGTCACGGGACTCACCATGTTCGTGACCGGCGCGCTGGTGGCTGGGCGGCTCATGAACTACGTGACCGGGCGAATCAACGCCTGGCTGGACCCGTTCAACCCCGTCAACTACGATGCCGTGGGCGGCTCGTACCAGCTGGCGCAGGGAAACTTTGGCCTGGCCCACGGTTCACTCCTCGGAACCGGTCTCGGCGGTGGCCTACCCCAGTTGGTTCCGCTTGCCGAGAGCGACTTCATCTTCTCCTCGCTGGGCGAGGAGCTTGGCCTGGCCGGCGTCTTTGTGCTTCTGCTCATGTACCTGCTGCTGGTTTCCCGGGGCCTGCGCATCGGCTTCACGCATTCGGACGACTTCTCCAAACTCCTGGCAGCCGGGCTCTCGTTTGTGCTCGCGCTGCAGACGTTCATCGTGGTTGGTGGAGTCACCCGCGTTGTGCCGCTGACCGGTCTAACTACGCCGTTCCTAGCAGCCGGTGGTTCATCGCTGATTGCAAACTGGATCATCATCGGGCTGTTGCTGCGAGTTTCTGACTCCGCCGGTGGCCAGCAGAGGACGGTGACACTGTGAACCGCGAACTGAGACGCCTCTCCATGGTGATCATGGCCATGTTTGCCAGCCTCTTCGTGGCATCAACCGTGATTTCGTTCGGCATCGCCGACTCGCTCAACGCCAACCCGCGCAATGTTCGCACGCTCTACGACTCGTACAAGACAAAGCGCGGCGCCATCCTCGTGGCCGGGCAGCCGGTGGCATACTCGGTTCCGGTTGGCGACACCTACCACTACCAGCGCACCTACAGCAGCAAAATCTACTCTGCGGTCACCGGCTTCTACTCCAACGTTCAGGGCACCTCCGGCATCGAGTCGGTCATGAACAGTTACCTCACCGGCAAGAACTCGTCGCAGTTCTTCGAGCAGGTCAACGCCGTGCTCTCCGGAAACCCGGTCTCCGGCGCATCGGTGGAGCTAACCATCAACCCCAAGGTGCAGCAGGCCGCCTGGGATGCCCTCGGCAACCTGAAGGGTGCCGTGGTGGCCATTGAGCCAAGCACAGGCAAAATCCTTGCGATGGTTTCCAAACCCGGTTTCGATGCAAACAGGCTGGCGGTTCACAACAACGCCAAGGCGAGCGCCACTTACACCAGCCTCCTGAATGACCCCAGCAACCCGCTCATCAACAAGGCAATCAGCGGCACCCTCTACGCCCCCGGCTCGGTCTTCAAGATCATCGTGGCAAGCGCCGCCCTCAACAACGGCTACAAGCCAACCGACACCTTCCCGAATCCGGCAAAGTTCCGGTTGCCGGGCACCAGCACCTACATCTACAACTCGGGCGAGGGCAAGTGCGGAGGTAAGCCGAGGGTTTCCATCGCCGATGCGCTGCGCTGGTCTTGCAACATTCCGTTTGCCCAGCTGGGAATCGCTCTGGGTCAGGACAAGATTCGAGCCCAGGCTGAGCTCTTCGGCTTTGGCAAGAACCTGAGCATCCCGCTCACAGTCACCCCAAGCACCTACCCAACCGGAATGGACAACGCCCAGACCGGTCTGAGCGCATTCGGCCAGTTTGACGACCGAGTGTCGCCGCTGCAGATTGCCATGGTCTCCGCGGCGGTTGCCAACGGTGGCGTGCTGATGAAGCCCAACCTCATCTCGTACGTGCAGTCCAGCACGCTTTCCATCCTGGAGCAGCCCTCGCCATCGGTGCTCTCCCAGCCACTCACCACCGATGTGGCCGCCAAGGTTAGGGCAATGATGGTGAACGCGGTTGCCAACGGTGTCTCCACCAACGGCAAGATTCCGGGGGTCACCGTGGCAGGTAAGACCGGAACCGCGCAAAACGGCGGCTCGGCCCCCTACACCCTGTGGTTCACGGGCTTCGCTCCCGCCGAAAACCCCAAGGTTGCGGTGGCTGTTGTCATCGAGGATGGTGGCGGTATGGGGCAGCGCGGATTTGGAAATCTTTTGGCCGCCCCGGTGGCCCGCAAGGTAATGGAAGCGGTGTTGAACAAGTGAAGCCAGAAATAGGCCAACTCTACGGGGGCAGGTACCGCCTCGAGAGCCTCATCGCCACTGGCGGTATGGGCGAGGTTTGGCAGGCCCACGACGAAATCATCCTGCGCTCGGTTGCAATCAAGATTCTGAAGCAGGAATACCTGAGCGACCCATCGTTCCTGGAGCGTTTCCGCACCGAGGCCCGTCTGGCCGCGATGGTGAACCACGAGGGAATCGCCAACGTCTTTGACTACGGTGAGGACAGCGGCTCTGCCTATCTGGTTATGGAGCTCGTGCCGGGCGAATCGCTCGCCAAGATTCTGGAGCGCGAAAAGACCCTCTCCAGCGAGCGTGTGCTCGACATCATCGCGCAGACCGCAAGGGCCCTGCAGGCGGCGCACGAATCCGGCATGGTTCACCGCGATATCAAGCCGGGCAACCTCCTGATCACGCCGGACCACCACGTGAAGATCACCGACTTCGGCATCGCCCGCGTTGCCGATCAGGTTTCGCTAACCGCTACCGGCCAGGTTATGGGCACCGTCCAGTACCTGGCTCCAGAGCAGGCAACTGGCAAGGGCTCCAGCCCATCGACGGACATCTACTCTCTTGGCATTGTGGCCTACGAGGCGATTGCTGGCCGCCGCCCATTCA
Source organism: Micrococcales bacterium (assembly GCA_046073865.1). Taxonomy (GTDB): domain Bacteria; phylum Actinomycetota; class Actinomycetes; order Actinomycetales; family Microbacteriaceae; genus Rhodoluna. Next base: position 4,833 of record JBJTNC010000130.1, read on the forward strand.
CTGGTGGAAACCAGATGGAAATTGCCATGGCCCAGATCAACGATGCCCCGCCCGCGCTGCCGGAGGAGATCGATCCGAAGGTCTCGGCACTCATCATGGAGTGCCTGCAGAAGAAGCCGTTTGATCGTCCAGCCAATGCGCTTACCCTGGCGATTGCCGCCGAGGCCCTGATGACCAACCCGCGCCACCGCGGGACCGGCACCGCCGTGCTGCCCAACGTTCGCGCCTACTCGGACGAGACCACGGTTCTTGACACCAAGACCGCGCCGAGTCCTAAGCCTCCGGTGGTTTGGCCCTGGATTGCGGTTGTGATTCTGCTTTCAATTACCGCGCTGTCGCTGGTGTTTGCCTTGATCATTGGCGCCAACCGTCCGGCTCCAAGTCAAACGGCTTCGCCGAGCACATCGCAGTCAACCTGGGGTTCGGCAACTCCGGCCCCAACCACGCCTAGCTCAACCCCTACCCCCAGCACGGTAACGGTGCTCAGCGCGGACGTCCTGGGAATGAACGTCTACGATGCCTCGGCGTACCTTTCCGGGCTGAAACTGCAGGTATCCACAGTGGCGGGAGAAATGGTTCCGGCCAGCGATCCGCGCCTACTCACCGTCTATGACGCTACTCCACTCGGCACTCTGCAGCAGGGCCAGGTTGTGACGCTCACCTACTACATACAACAAACCGATAACACTAGCCCCACACCTACACCCACACCGTGACAAAAACTAGACTTATTGGCACGGGGGAAACGACAACGGAGCAACTTTGAGCGAGAACCAGCGAATCATCGCAGGACGCTACCAGCTAGGTAGTCTGATTGGTCGCGGCGGCATGGCCGACGTGTACGAGGGTACTGACACCCGTCTCGGCCGCCTTGTGGCAATCAAGCTGCTGAAGAGCGATCTGGCCAACGACCCAGCCTTCGAGGCTCGCTTCCGTCAAGAGGCCCAGTCCTCTGCTCGCATGGCACACCCAACCATCGTTCGTATCTACGATGCCGGTGAGGAAGAGACCGTTGACCTCAACGGTAACGTGCTTCGCCGCCCATACATCGTGATGGAGTACGTCAAGGGCCAGGTTCTGCGCGACCTCTTGCACCAGCGTCGCCTCACCATCGAGGAGGCTCTGGAATACACCGAGGGCGTTCTCACCGCTCTCTCGGTTTCTCACAGCGCCGGCATTATTCACCGCGACATCAAGAGCGCCAACATCATGATCACCGATTCCGGTCACGTAAAGGTGATGGACTTCGGTATTGCCCGCGCGGTATCGGACTCGGCAAACACCCAGGCGTACTCGGTGGGCATTGTTGGCACCGCCCAGTATTTCAGCCCCGAGCAGGCACGCGGCGAGCACGTTGATGCCCGAACCGACCTCTACTCAACCGGCGTCCTGCTCTACGAGATGCTCGCCGGCCAGCCTCCGTTCAAGGGCGAGACCGCGGTTTCGGTTGCCTACCAGCACGTTTCCGAGGCGGTCACCCCGCCATCCGTGCACAACCCAAAGGTCACACCTGAGCTAGACGCCGTGGTTCTGCACGCCATGGCGAAGGACCGCAACGAGCGCTTCCAGTCGGCGGACGAGTTCCGCGAGCACCTGGGTGCGGCCGCCTTTAGCATTAGGGCTGAGGCCGCGGCTTCGCAGACCGGCTCGCTACCTCTGGTCACTCCAACCGCGGAGCAGCCAGTTGCCGAAGAGCAGCCAGTTGCAGCCCCGGTTTCCGGCGAGCCAACCGAGGTCATCAGCGACTTCGACCGCCTGCTGCGCGGAGAAGATCCGTTCGCTGAACCCGAGGCCGCTCCGGCTACCACCGTGAACCCGGCCCCCAACTTTGATACCTCCACCGAGATTCACGTTGGTGAGCCAGTCGAATACGTTTACACGGACCAGAACCCAATCCCGGTTCCGCCAAAGATCAGCAAAGACCTAGAACGCGCCGACACCTCGCTAATCACCAACCCGTTCGAGGCACTGGGCCTCGATGTGCCTACCGCGGCCACCTACTCCGTGGACACAGTTGAAGAGACCGGTGCCGTGCGGGTTCGCAAGCCTCGCACCTCGGGAGCACCATCGCCGCGAATTCTGTGGGGAGTTGGCTCTGGCCTAAGCGTTGTAATCGTTGGCCTGGTCATCTGGTTCTTTGCACTCGGCAACCTGCCAAACATCACCATCAACCCGTCCGCTTCAAGCGGCATCAGGGTCCCTAACGTGGTTAGCCAGACCTACGATGCGGGCAAGACCGCGCTCGAGAATGCGCAGCTGACCCCCAACCGGGTCTACCAGCAGAGCGACACCGTTCCTGCCGACACCATCATCTCAACCGACCCCGCCGCAGGCACGGTTGTTGCCACCAACCAGGTGATTACGGTTTACGTCTCCTCGGGTAAGGGCCAGGTAACGGTTCCAAACCTCGTGGGCCTCACCGAGGATGCAGCCGCAAATGCGCTTACGAGCGCGAATCTGCTGCTGGGCTCCATCAACTCCGTGAACTCTGCCACTATTCCGCAGAATCAGGTTGTCTCCAGCACTCCGGCGGCGGGTTCATCCGTAACCGCCGGCACCTCCATCAACCTGAACGTTTCAAACGGTCAGGTACTGGTGCCAAACGTTGTGAACCTCGATGTCACCACCGCGCAGCAGCGCCTGAGCGCTCCTGATGTTCAGTTGACTGTTTCGGTTGAGAGCCCCACGGGCTGCACCAACGGAGCCGGAAGCACTGTTCTGAGCCAGTCGCTCACCGGATCGGCGCCGCAGATGTCCACCATCATCCTGACGGTTGGCTGTAACTAGAGGCGCACCAGCGGCGATAGCCCCTTGGCTCGTTCCGCCGCTCCGGCAAGGCCAACACTCTCCAGCCAGTTGCCCAACATCTGGTACCCGCCCTGCGTCAGTACGCTCTCCGGGTGGAACTGCACTCCGTAGATTGGCAGGCTGCTGTGCTGAAGGCCCATGATCACACCGCCCATGGTTTCGGTGCCGTCGGTAGAAACCCCGGCGATGGTGCGGCTGGTAACCACGAGATCAGCTGGCACGGTTGAGGCAACAACCGCCAGCGAGTGGTAGCGGGTGGCGGTGAACGGCTCAGGCACATCGCGGTAAACCAGCGATGAATCGTGGCTAACCTGGCTGGTCTTGCCGTGCATGAGTTCTTCTGCGCTGGTCACGGTTGCACCCATGGCCTCAGCGATGGCCTGGTGGCCGAGGCAAACACCGAAAACCGACTGGCCGGTCTTGAGCGCTTGCTTCACAACCGGAATGGACAGACCGGCGTCGGCTGGGGTGCCGGGGCCGGGCGAAAGCAGAATGGCGTCGTACTTGGACATCAGTTCCGGCAGCTCGGCCTCGGACACAACATCGTTGCGGAGCACATCGGTCTGCGCACCCAGCTGCTGCAGGTAGCCGTTCAGGGTGTAGACAAACGAGTCGTAGTTATCCAGCACAAGAATCTTGGTCATAGCCCTTAAAGCCTATCGGCAAAGGGTTTTTACGCTATTGCGATAGAATCTAGGCATGCCAGAATCCAGCAGCCGCAAGAAGAAGAGCGCCAAGTCCGCAGGTGCAGCCAACCTAGACATCAAGGTCAAGGACCAGGATGGCCCGAACCCAGCGTGGTTCGTTCGCCTGATGGCCGGCTTCCTCATCCTCGGCCTGGTGTGGATCATCGTCTTCTACATCTCGGGTGCTCAGTACCCGCTCGGCTCCGGTTTCACCAGCATCAACCCAGCCCTCAACATCGGCAACTGGAACATCGCAATCGGCTTTGGTCTGGTTCTGGTTGGCTTCGGCATGGCAACCCGCTGGAAGTAACACCTTCCAAACTGGCTTAAAACTTCAATGGCATCCCTCCTGGGATGCCATTAGTTTTTGCCGTGGGTCGGTTAGAAGAACATGATTTTGCCAACACCGTACAAGGTGAGTGCCAGCAGTGCCGCGGCTATTGCCACCAATCCAATGATGCGCATCGGGGCTGCCTTTGCGGAACGGGTCCTTGAGTAGAGCAGACCCACCACCAGACCTGTGACTGCGCCACCAACGTGCGCCTGCCAGGCCACGCCGGGGATCGCGAATCCCAGGACGAGGTTGATCGCAAAGATGGCGGTGATGGTTCGCGGGTCGCCGCCGAGTGTGCGGGCAACCACAATGAAGAGCACCATCAAACCGAAGAGCGCGCCGGATGCGCCAACTACCGCGGTGGTTGGGTCAGACAGCAGCAGCACACCCACCGAACCGCCGAAGGCAGACAGCAGGTAGGCCGCTAGGAATCTTCCGCGGCCAAGCACCATCTCTAGCTCTTTGCCGATGATAAACAATGTGTACATGTTCATCAGAAGGTGCAAAGGCGAACTGGTGCTGTGCAGGAACGCGGCGGTGAGCATGCGCCAGGGCTCAATTGTGGTTGCCAGCGGAACGTAGAAGAAGTCCTGCGTAACCCTGGAACCGGGCAGAATCTGCAGCAGCCAAACCACCGTGCAGAGGGCCATGATGGCGTAGGTCACAACCGGCTTGTCTCCGGAAAGCAACCTGCGCACCGATGCCGGCGCCGCCGCATTGATTGCCCCAGAGACACCAGACTTGCCGGCGTCCTCGGGACAGAGAAAACCGACCGCCGCCTCTGTCTGACAGGCCGGGCAGATGAAGCGTTCGCAGCGTTGGCAGCGAACGTATGCTTCCCTGTCGGGGTGTCGGTAGCAGTTCATGGCGGCGGTCGGTGTTAGGTCTTGACCTAAGCCTCTACCTTTTCAATGCTGATGCTCTCGATGACCACGTCGTCCAGTGGGCGGTCCTGTGGACCGGTTGCAACCGAGCCGAGCTTGTCAACAACCTTGCGGCTGGCCTCGTCTGCTACCTCTCCAAAGACGGTGTGGCGGCCAAACAGCCAGGTGGTTGGAGCCACTGTGATGAAGAACTGGCTGCCGTTGGTGCCCGGTCCCGCGTTTGCCATGGCCAGCTTGTATGGCTCGTTGAAGGTGAGCTCCGGGTGGATTTCGTCCTTGAACTGGTAGCCGGGGCCACCCATTCCGGTGCCGGTTGGGTCGCCTCCCTGAATCATGAAGTTCTCAATGATGCGGTGGAAGATCACGCCGTTGTAGAGCGGGGTGTTGGTCTTAGTCTCGCCGGTGCGAGGGTCGCGCCACTCAATGGCGCCGGTTGCCAGGCCCTCGAAGTTCTCGACGGTCTTTGGCGCCTGGTTGCCGAAAAGGTTGATCTTGATGTCACCGTGATTGGTGTGCAGAGTTGCTACGGAAGTGTGTGCGGTCATGGGCTCTATTCTCTCAGACCGTTCCGACACCAGCGGGTTGTGTT
>JBJTNC010000131.1:0-3739 GCA_046073865.1 Micrococcales bacterium
CGAAAGCGCTAGCACCGCGAGGAGGGTGATCAAAAGGGCCTTGCCTGAGCGGCGTGGAATCCAGCGCCAGGACGCCGCGGTTATGGCGGCTCCAAAACCCAAGATAAGCAGCAGGTACGTGAACATCAGGGATTGCCTCCCCGCCCGGTTCTCTCGCCACTTAGCCAAACGAACAGCAGCAGAATGGTGTAGCAGAGCAGCGTCAAAAACACCGGCTCCTCCAACGGCAGGTTGGGCGTAATTGTGATTCCGGTGAGCCAGGTGGTTTCCCCGATGAAGAACACGTGCAGGCCGATGCCCAGCAGGTCCCAGACCAGAAACACTGCAACCGATACCGCGAGTGTTGCAACCGTGCGTAGTGTCTGCGCGAAGAGCGCTAGCCGGTAGCGGTAGTCGATGAACCCCAGCCCGAAGAGGCTGAAGAGCAGACCCGCCAGATACCAGGGCATCAGCGCTGGATGCCCTTCCAATCGGAGTCCTGCAGCGGCTTCAGCTCTTCCTGGATTGGCCCGGTGGAGGCATCGCCGGTTAGTCGCTTGTAAACCAGCTCGGCTCCAATGAGGCACATCGGAAGGCCAATGCCTGGAACCAGGTTGTGGCCAACAAACAGCAGGTTGGAGACCCTGGAGCTGATGTTCTTGGGGCGGAAGAAGGCGCTCTGGCGCAGGGTGTGCGCCATGCCGAGTGCGGTTCCGCTCCAGGCGTTGTACTCCGAGACGAAGTCGCCCGGAGCCATGGTGCGGCGAACCACGATTCGCTCGGCAAGGTCCGGAATGCCGCACCACTGCGAGATCTGCTCGATGGCGCGGTCGGCTGCCGCCTCAACCGCGGCATCGCCTTCACCATTCACGCCGCCGTGGCCCAGACTCGGGTCGGCGGCAATTGGAACCAGCACGAAGATGTTCTCGTGTCCCTCGGGGGCAACGGACGAGTCCGTCGCGCTCGGCTTGCACAGGTACATCGATGCGGGGCTCGGGAACTCGCTCTTGCCGTCGGCCTTCTTGAATACCTTGGCGAAGTTGCGCTTCCAGTCATCGGTGTAAAGCAGGGTGTGGTGATCCAGCATCGGCAGTTCGCCGAGCACACCCAGGAAAATCAGCAGAGCGCTTGGACCGGGCTCGCGCCTATCCCACCATTCCTGCGGTAGGGTCTGGTGCTTGGGGTCAAGCAGCTTGGTCTCTACGTGATGCAGGTCCGCGTTTGCCACCACGACATCGGCGTGAATTTCGGCCTGCCCAACCTGAACTCCAATCGCGGCATCGTTGCGGTCAACCAGAATCTTGGTCACGGGCGAGTTGGTGTGGATCTCAACGCCGTGCGCAATGGCCAGGCGCTCAACGGCCTCGATGATTCGATAGAAGCCACCCTGCGGGTAGAAGACGCCAACGTTCATGTCAACGTGGGTCATCAGGTGATACATGCTCGGGGTGTTGTAGGGCGAGGCGCCCAGGAACACTGCGGGAAAGTCGAGGATCTTGCGGAGGCGGTCATCCTTGACGTGCTTGCCCGCGAACGAATCCAGCGAACCGAGCAGGTGCTTGATGAAATTGCCGGCCTTCTTGATCACGTCCGGGTGAGTGAACGAGCGCGTGTTGGTGAAGTTTGTGTAGAGGAAATGGCTGATGGCCAGGCGGTAGGTGTCCGATGCGCTATCCAGGTAGGCGCGCAGGCGCTCGCCGGCGCCTGGCTCAACCGACTCAAACACTTCGAGGTTCTTCTCGAGGTCTGCCCAGATCTTGACTGGCTCGCTGTGCCCCTCGTTCCGGGTCTGGTAGGCGGGGTCTAGGCGAACCAGGTCAAGCTGCTCGGCCTGGCTGGTTCCCATCAGCTTGAAGAACTGCTCGAACGCCTCTGGCATCAGGTACCAGGATGGACCCATGTCGAAGCGGAAGCCGTCTCGCTCCCACATCGATGCGCGTCCGCCAACCTGGCTGCGCGCCTCGAACAGCTTCACGCTCATTCCGCTCTTTGCTAGAAGCGCGGCGGTGGCCAGACCACCGATTCCGCCGCCGATGACAATTGCGGTTTTAGCCATTTTTGACTCCTAGTAGGGCCTTTGCGACTAGCACGAGTTTGCGGGAATTGCCCACTCGAATGCGGGTCTGCGCGATTTGTGTTGCCGGGGTTTTGGAGATCTTCTTGTTGAGGTCCGCGAATAGCATCAGGGCCGCGGCCACGGCTTTCGAGGCGCCGGCGGGAAGCTGGCTCAGCTGGGCCGAGGCGATCGCGGTTTCACGGGCAATGTCAGCGCAGATTTCGTCACGCGCGTCATCGGTGAAGTTGGCGGGGGTCACGCCGGGGAAGTAGCTTCGGCCCAGGCGGTTGAAGTCGGCGGAAATATCGCGCAGGAAGTTGACCTTCTGGAACGCCGAACCCAGGGCCCGAGCACCGGCCTCCAGTGCATCAATCTGCTGGGGCGTGTAATCGCGCTCGGCCTCGCCAACGAATACCCTTAGGCACATGAGCCCAACCACCTCGGCGCTGCCGTAGATATAGCGCTCGAAAGACTCCTGGTCGTGCTCGCTCTCGGTGAGATCGGCTCGCATCGAGGCGAAGAAAGGTGCGGCCAGGTCGCTTCCAAAACCGTAGCGGTTGGCGGTCTTGGCAAAGGCGTGAAGCACCAGGTCTGTGGAGAACCCGTCATCGATGGCGCGGTAGCAGGCCTCCTCGTAGGAGTCCAGGGCGGCTGCTGGCGAAATTCCGCCACCTAGAGACGCGGCCTCAGCGGCTGCGCCATCCACGATTTCATCGGCTACGCGAACCATGGCGTAGATGTTGCGCACCGGCTGGCGAATGGCGGGTGAGAGAAGCTTGGTGGCCCAGCCGAAGCTAGTTGAGTAAGCGGCAATCACCTGGTTGCAGGCGGCCTCCGCGGCGCGCGAATAGAGGTCTAGCCCCGTGGGCTCTTTGGTGGCATCTGGCGCGGTCACCCCTTAAGGCTATAACCAGTCGTTGCGCCTGAACGCCCAGTAGAGCGTAAGCGACCCGCCAACCATGAGAATGAGGGAGCTCCAGAGCCCAAACTGGTCACCAAAACCGGGGTAGGGAACGTTCTGCCCGTAGAAGCCGGTGATGGCCGTTGGCACCGCGATGATGGCAGCCCACGAGGTGACCTTTTTCATGATGAGGTTCATGCGGTTGCCCTGAATGGTGAGGTTGGTCTCCAGCAGGGTGGTGACCAGGTCGCGCAGCGAGTCGATCCAGTCTGCCACGCGCATCACGTGGTCGTAGATGTCCTGGTAGTAGTCGAGCATTCCCGAACCAATGATCGGGGCGTCGGTCTTCACAATCGGATTGATGACCTCGCGCATCGGAATCGCAACCCGGCGCAGGGTAACCAGTGCTTTGCGAAGTTTGTAGGACCGCTTCTGAATCTCGTTGGAGTGGTTGCCGGTCTCATCGAAGAGCATGTCCTCGAGTTCGTCCACCTCGATGTCAAGTTTGTCCACCAGCTCGAAGTAGCCGTCCACCAGCACATCGAGGAGACCCCAGAGCAGGAAGGCAACGCCGGTTGCCGCCATGCTCGAGGCATCGTCCCAGCGCTTCAGAACTCGGTTGATGTCGAAGTCGTCTTGGTCGCGCACCGTGATGAGCGCGTAAGGGGTCACGAACGCCGATATCTCGTAGGTTGCGAGGTCATCCTTGACCGAGTCCCAGTTGGCCGCGTAGGCGTTGATGAACAGGTGGCTGGGGTAGTGCTCCAGCTTGGCGCGCTGGCGGCCCTTGAGGGCGTCTTCGA
>JBJTNC010000132.1:0-7982 GCA_046073865.1 Micrococcales bacterium
CCAGGAGGCGGTCATCACCGGCGCGAATCCGACTAGCGCCGTGAGCTGGCGCTTGGCGAAGTAAGACTCCGTTAGCAGAAGCGCACCCAGCAGGCCCAGCAACTCAATCCAGGTGTAGGGCGACTCCAGGTGGCTGTGCGCCGAGGTGGCAATCAGCATGAAGCCGTAGACCCAGGCGATTAGCACCTCGCCGAACGGCCTGATGCCGGACTGAGCGCGAATGTGACGCCAGAGCAGCGCGATTGTCGAGGCAGCTGTGAGGGCAATGGTTGCAACAAACCAGTCTGGGTTGGGGTCAACCGAGAGCTGTCGGCCGTCGAAAGCCGATAGCGTGAATCCCACCTGAGGCAGCACCAGGAAAAGCGTTGCAGCCAGCGTTGCCGTCTTAGCGGGCCATCCCAGGTTGACACCCGCAAAGTGTTCCAAGGCCCAGTCGGTTGCGTAGGAGAGCGCCAGAGCAGCAAACGGAAGCAGTGGTCCGCTTCCCAGCGCTGCTGGCAGGCTGAGGTAGGCAAATGCAACGAGGAGCAGAAGCTCCGCCCTGGTTGCAAAGTAGATGACGGTGTTTGTGGCCGCGCCAAGTTGGTTGCGGCGAGACACGAGGATTGCAGCAACCGCGATGGCGTTGATGACCAAGACCCTGGCCACTGTTCCAGAGGTTCCGATGGTGGCGAACGCCGCCACCTCGCTCATGGCGAGTGTGAGCCATCCGGTGTGGACAGCGCCAACACTCAGGCCGGGCATGGCGGAGACTCCGCGCGAACGACTAAACGTCAGCGCGGCAGCACCGATCACCACCAGGGTAAGCGAGTCCACCCAGACCAGCCAGTCTCCCGGGCGGTGCCCAACGTTTACCAGGATGCTGTGGATCAGGCTGAAACCGCCAAAGAGCGCGGGGGTTAGCCTGCCCAGGGCCTCGGAGATGGTTGGGAGTCTCTTTGCGTAGGAGACGTAGATCCCCACGAAAGACGCGACGAATACGCCGATACCAACCGCAAACGGCAGCACGGTCTTGCCGTCACCCACCAGGTGCTGGACGGTGTAATCAACCACCACCGAGAGCGCAAAGGTGAGGGCGATACCGAAGATGCCGTAGGAGGCAACCCTACGCAGGGTTGCGAACCCAACAACCGTGAGCGTGGTCAGCAAGACAGCGATGGAGTAGGTCTCCGGCAGGTTGCCTGGCGTTGGAGTTCCCAATAGAGGCACGAGTAGGGCCAGGGCCAGGTATGGCGCTGTTCCAACCTTGACGCTTGCAAAGAGCGGGTTGTCATCGGACATCCTCGCGGTTGAAGGAAACCTCAGTGCGCTGATGAGCAAGGCGGTGGCAATCAGCGGCAGCGTGAGGTAGCCGTTGGGTGTCTTCCAATCGGTTGCAAGATTGGCGATTGCAATGAAGCTAGATGCCACAACCGCGAGGTGGGAGAGCGTTCCAACCAGTGGTAGGTTTACCGCCGCATCGATGCCCTGACGGCTGTTAACCAGCTGGTTTGCGAGTGTGATCAGGGTCACAACCACGGCGGCCGTGAGAAGAAGGCCGGATGCCTGCCAGAGGTCGGCACTCATACCGCCGCCCGTTGCCGAGGCAACTGGGATGAGCATGGCGCACAGGCCCGCAAGAATGATGATGGTGAATTGATTCTTGGCTGTGGCCGCGATGTACCTGAACGCCAACCAGAAGGCGGCTGCGGCCGCGAAGGTGATGGAGTAGGTTGCGGTGAAGTTGCCGGCGCTGGGGGCAACCAGCGGCCCCGCGAGCGCGAGCGCCACGTATGGCCAAACCGCCCACTCGGCGCTGGTGCCAAAGCCTGAGCCCTGCGATTTACGACTGGTTGCAAACCTTATTGCGGCGGCAAGCAGTGCGCCACCCACCAAGATGAGCACGGAGAAGCTCGACTGGCTGGTCCAGGTATGGGCAAGCTGCGTGAGGTTTACGAACGTCACCAGTGCAACCAGGCCGTGGCTCAGCACTGAGAACGCGTCAGCTGTTGGCGTTAGGTCAAGGTCGTGTCGCCTGTTGATCCAGCTATTGGCGAACGTCAGGGCTGTGACTAGCAGAACGGCGGCAATCAGGGTTGCGGTAGCGGAAAGGAGGTCGGCAACCATTCCAGACCCGGTGCCCGGGATTACTACAAGTAGGATTCCGCTCAGGCCAGCAAGGGTTAGCGCGGTGCGCTGATGCGATGCCGTGCCGTAGGCGAAGCGCACCGCCAGCCACACAAGCGCCATTACGGCAAGCTGAACGCTCAGCAGTCGCACGCCGGTCACGCCATCGGGGAAAATGCCCGGGGAAGAGGTGAACCAAACCAGCCAGGTTGTCCAACCGGCGATGGCGGTGGCCAATGCGGTGTCACCGGAGTTGCGGATGGCGCCAACGTAGCGGGGGAGGAGCAGGAATGCCAGGGCGAGGATGCTCGAGAGTGCCACTCCCAGGTAGCCGTTCAGGTCTCCAGCCAGCTTGCCCGCAACCATGGCGAGGTTCGCGAAGCCCAGAATCCATCCGCCGCGCTGAAGGATACGGTTTGGCTCACCCGAGGTTGTGAAGCGGTGGCCGATTCTGTCGATGACAACGGCCGCGCCAAGCCAGAGCAGACCGGTAACGAGGACCGGGGCAACCGGCAGCGGTCCGAATGGCCTCGATCCCGTGAGCGAACCGAAGAGCACCTGCACGTAGCGCACCGTGAGGAGGCCTGCGCTGACAATCATGGCCATGAGAACCGACTGGCGTGCGAATAGGCGCTCGCGGGTCATGTCGAGAACGAGGAACTTCTCCTCGTCAGAGGGGTCTTCAAACTCCGGGATGGATAGGCGAAGCAGCGGCGAGGTAGCGCCGATTAGCAGGGTGAAGACAGACGCCCCAACGATGGTCCAGGCGAAAGCGTCTGTCTGGGAAACTCCGGCTGCGCTCAGCGAACCAGGGATTAAGGCGAACACTGCGATGAGCATGGAGATACCAAGGCCGATTGGGCCGAGGGCAAACCATCCCGCGATCTTGAAACGCCAGCCTAGGAAGAGCGAAAGAAAAGTGGTTCCCAGCGCGGACAGCAGCAGGTAGGGGCTGTGATACGCATCATTGAAACCCGCGTCGCGCCAAGGAATGTAGAGGTTGGCCAGCGCGAAGAGCCCCAGTCCAACGATGGACGAGGCAAGCGCGGTAAGGAAGTTGCCGAGTCCACGGATGAGCTTGTGCGCACGGTAGCCGCCGTAGCCGAGAGCAAGGGCAAAGGTGCCAACCACTGTGCTGCCGATGACCACGTCGTGAACCGAAACGGCGAAGATCGAGACGCCTACGACGGCAAGCAGTCCGGCTACTAGAAGCATCAGGGTGCGTGGCGAGAAAGGCGCACGCTTTGGGCGGTGCATCTTGGGCGCAGGCGGCGCAACGGGTTCGGTCGGTACTGGCGCTGCGGTGGAAACTGGAGCAGAAACTGGTGCGGCTGTTGCCGTTGTGGAGGCCGCGGTGGTTGCCCTCGCAGCAGCCGGAACGGCGGTAGCGCCAGTGGTTTCCGACTTTAGTGTTTCGTAGAGCTTGTCATAGAGTTTGCTCTCCCGCTCAAATGCGAAGTAGGCGGTGTCTGTTGCCTGCTTCTGAGTGAGGAACGCCCTCACGGTTAGTGCGTTGTACTTGTTCCCGCATTGGCAGGTGACCCAGTTCGTGTAGTCGAACTCGGACAACGCAATATCATGACCGCAAATTGGCGATTTGAAAAAACCAGTTGTCATTGAATATCCCCCCAGACATCAAGTGGTTACCCAAACACTAGCAAATGCTTTCCGCTAGCGGTAACCGTTGGCGGGCTGGTTATGCAGTTGTTACAGAGTCCTGTTTCTTCTGAAATGCACCGTGTGCCTGTGCAAAGAGGTATGAAACCGGCAGGACGTATGCCAGCCAGCCGATGGCCTGCAGGGTGGTTGGTGCGTTGTTGAAAGTGAAGGCTCCGGCCAGAACCAGCTCCTGGATGCTTCCCTGCGGGAACACGGCGGAGAGGTCGTAGAAGTGGCCGGTCAGGAATGGCAGCCATCCCAGTTCCTGGAATTCACCGATGGAGTAGCTGAAAACGCCAGCCGCGATCACGATGAGGTACACGCTGGTTGCCTTGAAGAAGGATCCTAGGTTGAAGCGCAGTGAACCCTTGTACATGAAGTAACCCATTGCCGCAGCGGTGAGAATGCCGAGGAACGCGCCGCCGAAGGCGTTTGGGCCGCCGGTGGACTTGGCGGTGCTCCAGAGCAGGATGCTGGTCTCCACGCCCTCTCGGATAACGGCAAGGAACGCAACGGATGCCAGCGACCACGAGCTCTTGGTCACGGCGGCGTCCACCTTGGAACGCAGGTTGGCGGCCATCGAGCGCGACTGCTTGGCCATCCAGAAAATCATCCAGGTCACGAACACGACGGCCAGAAGCGAGGTAATGCCGGTGATGGTGATTTCGATCTGGTCTGAGACATTGGCCTCGATGCCACTGAGTGCGAAACCAAGGCCGAGGGCGATGAGAACCGCGGCGCCGGCGCCGGCAAGAATCCTGGAAATCTGGGCGCGCTCGCCCAGCTTGACCACGTATCCGATGAGGATACTGATGATGATGGCGGCTTCGAGCCCCTCGCGGATTCCAATGAGGTAGGTTGCCAGCATTTCTTGCCCTTCTGTGTCCCTGCACTCGATTTTAGTTAGGTTAGCCTTACCTAACAAGTGCCGAGCGAATCAATTCGGAAAAACGTGAACTCATTTGTATCCTAACGACTTTTGGCACCCAAATGGGGCCTTTTTCATCGGGGGTGGCTGGACTCGGCGGGTAAAGTGTTTCTATGGCAAAGCAGACCTTCAGCGCGCGTCGTGTGCTCCTGGTGCACGCGCACCCAGATGACGAAAGCCTCTTCACCGGGCACGTAATCGCGGATGCCATGGACCGCGGTGCTGAGGTTTTCCTGCTGACTCTCACAAGAGGTGAGCGCGGCAAGGTGAAGCTAGCCGACCTAAAGTCGCTCGAGGGCCGCAACGCCGAGATGGGTGCCTTCCGCACCGCCGAGCTAATCAACGCGCTGGACCAGTTCAGCACCGAGACGGCCTCGGTGAAGCACGAGTTTGCCGGCACACGCCACTACCTCGATTCGGGCGTTCGCCTCAACTCGTGGGGCAAGCCAACCCGCAAGCGCATCCTCGACGAAATGAGCCTGGTTGCTGTTGCCACCGCGGTGATCGCGGACGACATCCTCAAGGTAATGAACAAGTTCAAGCCGGATGCCGTAGTCACCTACAACTCCAAGGGCGGCTTTGGCCACCCGGACCACAAGAAGGCTTACGACGCCACCACGATGGCCATCCGCAAGTACGCCAAGGCCAACAAGCCTCCGCAGTTCTGGACCATCGCCGAGCCGGGTGAGCGTTTCGACGCCGCCATCGGTGGCCCAAAGACCGCCGCCCGCAAGAAGGCCGCGCTCTCGGCGCACGCCAGCCAGGTGCTCATCAACGAAGAGACATACTCTCTGGTTTCCGGCAAGGAGACCCGCTTCGATGCCCCGGAGCGCCTGCGCAAGTCGAGCGTTAGCAGCTGGAATTCGATCAAGCCTTGGCTGCGTTCCCTTTGGGCGCTTCCGCTAGGTGTCTTCGTTGGCCTGATCGGCACGCTGCTGCACCACTCGCGCACCACCGAGGGAGCCCCCATCGGTTTGGCGCTGGCGCTTGTTCTGGTTGTTTCGGTTGCCCTGGCGCTTCGCATGCTGCGCCGCAGCCGCGGAGCCCTCTATCTGATGGCGATTGGCTTCATCTGGACTTTGCTCAACCGCAACCCACAGCACCCGTGGAAGTGGGACATCGCAACTCGAGCCGACCTAACCTCGGCGTGGGTCAACTGGTCTCTCATCGCGTTGATTTTGATTCTGATTTTCCCAAGACTGCGCAAGGCAACCTGGAGCCGCACCTCCTCCAGCCACCGCTAAGGGCAAAAAGACCAAACGGGATAACCGTTTATTACGAAGAGCAACGGCGCTCTGGCATAAAATTGAACCTAGTTTTTGAAGGGACTAACCGTGACCTACGTAATTGCGCTTCCATGCGTTGACGTCAAAGACCGCGCCTGCATCGAAGAGTGCCCGGTTGACTGCATCTACGAGGGTGACCGCATGCTCTACATCCACCCGGATGAGTGCGTTGACTGCGGCGCCTGCGAGCCGGTTTGCCCGGTTGAGGCCATCTACTACGAGGACGACCTGCCATCGCAGTGGAGCGACTACTACAAGGCCAACGTTGAGTTCTTCGAGACCATTGGTTCGCCAGGTGGCGCGGCCAAGGTTGGCGTAATCAACCACGACCACGCTCTCATCACCGCACTGCCACCGCAGGGCGAGTAACTAAGCCGTGTTCGACCGCCTCCCCGAGTATCCCTGGCAGCAGCTAAAGCCGTTTTCGGCACTCGCTGCCCAGCACCCGGGCGGGGCGGTTGATCTTTCTGTGGGGTCGCCGGTTGACCCAACTCCGCGGGTTATTCAGGACGCCTTCGTGGCCGCGGCCAACGCGCCAGGCTATCCGTCCACCGCGGGCTCGCTAGAGCTGCGAGAGACCATCGCGGAGTGGTTTGCTCGCCGCCGCGCGGTTCCCGGCCTCACAGCAGACAACGTCATGCCAACCATCGGCTCCAAAGAGTTCATCTCGTTCCTACCCATGTACCTGGGAATGGGCGAGGGCGATGCCGTGGTTCAGCCAAAGGCCGCCTACACCGCCTACGCGGTTGGCGCCGCACTCGTTGGCGCAGAGTGCGTCTCAGAGGACGACCCAGATCTCTGGCCGGCGAACGCCAAGCTCATCTGGATTAATTCGCCGGGAAACCCCGATGGCAAGGTGCTCGATGTCGCCTTCCTGCGCAAGGCGGTTGCCAGGGCGCGCGAGATCGGTGCGCTCCTAGCTAGCGACGAATGCTATGCCGAGCTTGGCTGGGATGACCGCTGGGGTAGCGAGGTCATTCCGAGCATCCTGGATCCGCGCGTGATTGAGGGCAACCTGGACGGCGTGATGGCAATCTACTCGCTCTCCAAGCAGAGCAACCTGGCCGGCTACCGGGCGGCCTTTGCCGCGGGTGAGGCTGGGCTGGTCAAGGCCATCGTGAACCTGCGCATGCACAGCGGCATGAACACCCCCGCTCCGGTTCAGAAGGCCATGGTTGCCGCGTTGCGCGACGAAGCCCACGTCGCCGAGGAGCGCGAGGTCTACCGCAAGCGCCGCGAGGTTTTGCTGGCCGCAGTTCGCGCCTACGGCTTTGAGGTCTCTCACTCAGAGGCGGGGCTCTACCTTTGGGCCACGCTGGGGGAGGACTGCTGGGTGACGGTGCGAAAGATGGCCGAACTGGGCATCGTTGTTGTGCCGGGAACCTTCTACGGCGAACACAGCCCCAACCATGTTCGATTTAGCATCACTGCCACCGATGCAAATGTGGCTGAGGCGGCTAAGCGTCTGCTTGAAGCGACTACTCTTAGATAAGCGAAAAACCCACAAGGAGCGCCCTTGAACGCCAACAACAGCGTTGAAATTACCTACGGTGACAAGACCGTTCAGTTGCCAGTTCTGGACAGCGTTGCCGGTCCTGCCGCAATCAACGTGTCCACTCTTCTGGCCCAGACCGGCCTGACCGCGTACGACCAGGGTTTTGTAAACACTGCCAGCACCAAGAGCGCCATCACCTACATCGATGGCGAGGCAGGCGTTCTGCGCTACCGCGGCTACCCAATTGAGCAGCTGGCCGGCAAGAAAAGCTTCCAGGATGTTGCCTACCTGCTCATCTACGGCAACCTGCCATCGGCTGAAGAGAGCGCAGCGTTTGACAACAACATTCGCCGCCACACCCTGCTGCACGAAGACCTGAAGCAGTTCTTCCACTCGTTCCCACAGAGCGCGCACCCGATGTCGGTACTCACCGCCGGTGTCTCGCTGCTCTCCACCTTCTACCAGGACAGCCTCAACCCGCACGACCCAAAGCAGGTTGAGCTCTCCA
>JBJTNC010000133.1:0-8981 GCA_046073865.1 Micrococcales bacterium
GTTGGGTGTTGACCCTCGTAAGGCTGACCAGATGATCCGTGGCACCGTTTCGCTGCCAAACGGAACTGGTAAGACCGCCAAGGTAATCGTTTTCGCAACCGGTGCCGCAGCTGACGCTGCAAAGGCCGCTGGTGCAGACGAGGTTGGTGGCGACGAGCTGATCGAGAAGGTTGCAGCCGGTTGGGTTGACTTCGACTCCGCAGTATCCACCCCTGAGCTCATGGGTAAGGTTGGTCGTCTGGGTAAGGTTCTGGGTCCTCGTAACCTCATGCCAAACCCTAAGACCGGCACCGTTACCCCAGACGTAGCAAAGGCTGTTACCGACATCAAGGGCGGTAAGATCGACTTCCGTGTTGATAAGCAGGCTAACCTGCACTTCATCATCGGTAAGGCATCTTTCACCAAGGAGCAGCTGGGCGAGAACCTGGCGGCAGCTCTAGACGAGGTAATGCGTCTGAAGCCATCGTCGAGCAAGGGCAAGTACCTGCAGAAGGCTGCGATCAGCACCACCTTCGGTCCTGGGATCCCACTGGACACCTCGATCACCAAGGTAGAGTTCTAAATCTCTTCATCTAGAGGGGCTGGGCTAGATGGCCCAGCCCCTCTATTCTTTTTTAGTCCACTCTTTTTGTGGACGCTAACTAGCTTTCATTTGGAAGGTCGGGATATTGTCACAGCACGCTTTTGGCGCAGCAACTCTGCTTGATCCGAAGGACCCTATGGGTCTGAGAACCAGCGCACCGCTTCTGGATGGCTGGCTTCGAGATATGGAAACGGACAGGAGTCCTTTCCAGATTCCGGGTCACAAGGGCAGGACCGATCTAACCGGTGCAGTTGTTGATGGTGACATCCCAGTACTACCGGGCAACCACCCGAGGCGTATCTCCCCGAGCCTCATCCTGGAGGCCGAGAAGCTTGCTGCCGACCTCTGGGGTGCAGACCTCTGCCGCTTTGGCGTGAATGGCTCCAGCGGTTCCAACCACGCAGCGGTGATGGCAGTTGCAGGCCCCGGTGACAAGGTCATCGTTAGCCGCACACTCCACAAGTCAGTGCTCGTTGGATTGGTTTACGCGGGAGTGACACCGATTTGGGTCAGGCCGGAGATCAACCCTGCAACCGGACTCCCGGAGTATCTGCCGCGAAAAAAACTGGAGGCGGCCCTCGAGGCTCACCCCGATGCGAAGGCAGTGCTCATCGGTGAGCCTTCCTACGTTGGCACTATGAGCAACATCCCGCGCCTTGCCGAGGCCTGCCACCGTCGCGGAATCCCACTCGTGGTTGACGCCGCCTGGGCGGCCCACTACGGCTTCCACCCCGAGCTACCAAACCATCCTCTTGCCGAGGGGGCCGACATCGTTGTGACCAGCGCCCACAAGACGCTGCCGTCTTACTCGCAGGCATCGTTTGTTCTCGCGAGGGGCGAGTACGTTGACCTGCCTAGGTTCAACAAGATGTTCGATTCCACCCAGACAACCTCCATGTCCGGCCGAATCTTGGCTTCCATCGATGCCGCTCGGGCGCTGCTGCAGCGCCACGGCGCCGAACTAATCGGGCCGGTAATTGAGGCAACCGAGGCCGGACGAAATGCACTTCGCGAAGCCGGCATCGGCGTAATCGATGGCGAGTACATCGACCCGCTCAAGCTGGTGATCCTGTTGGCGCAGACCGGTGCGGATGGCAACGCGGTTGAGGCCGAACTGCTGGCTGCGAACATCGATGTGGAAATGGCAAACCGCGACATGATCATTCCGATGATAACCTTCGCGGACACCCCTGAGCGTATCCAGGACCTGATCAGGCGGATCATTGCGATTGTGAACGAGAAGCGCGGAGAGCCGCGTGAGGTTTCTGTGGCTGCCTCGTTCAGCATCGAGCCCGAGGTTGTGGTTACTCCGCGCGAGGCGTTCTTCAGCAGGTACGACGTTGTTGCGGCCTCGGATGCGATTGGCCGCGTCAGCGCCGAGATGATCTGCCCCTACCCTCCGGGTGTTCCCGTGCTTTCCCCCGGTGAGCGCATCACTGAGGCCGCGCTGAACGCGCTCTTCCAGGCCAGGGACAGCGGCGTTCGCATCGCGTTTGTGGCCGACCCAACTCTCACAACACTCAAGGTGCTACCCGAAGGTATTGGGCGATAAAAACTAGCCAAAAAGGGGTCTGCTGACCTAATCTGACAGATTAGAGGCCTCAAACATGTGGTTAACCTCAACTTCAGTTCCAATCTGCACCCTTGTCAGGCCACAATAAGATGCTTGAGATTTGTGTAGTTAACCGAAGAAATGGGGATTTCGCATGTACCGTCGCCAGGTAGTGGTGGTTGAAAACGAGGCACTGCTGCGTGACCTGATTGCGCAAACCCTCGAGAATCACAATTTTCAGGTGACTACAGCCGCCAACGTTGCAGACGCTAGGCGCGCGTTCTCGGCCATGGACCCCGATGCCGTTGTAGTAGACATTGAACTCGGACCCGGTCCCAACGGTTTCGACTTCGCCGACTTCGTTTACCGAACCGCCCCGGACGTGGGAATCGTCTTCACACCAACATCCCGGACCCGCGGTTTGTTGGTCGCGACAGAAAGTCCGTTCCCGAAAACGCCGCCTATCTGCGTAAGTCGCAACTGGTGAACAGCAGCGACCTGGTGCACGCCCTCGATGCCGTGCTCCTGGACCGCGCCTCCGTTAAATACCGACACGACCTCGACAGCACCCGTCCGTTGGCCGCGCTCTCAAACAAACAGCTGGGCGTTCTGTCGCTGGTTTCTCAGGGGCTGAGCAATTCTCAGATTGCGGAGTTGCGTGGAACCACAGTGCGCGCGGTTGAGGGTATGGTGAGTCGTGTATTCGAGGCCCTGGAGATCAGCACCGGCCCCGAGGGAAATGCCCGCGTTGAGGCTGCGCGCGCGTTTCTGAAGGCAACCGGCAACATCGCGGGAGAATAAATGACCAACTCGGCGCCTACCGCGGCTCCGCCGAGTGAACTCCGCGGAACCTCGTTCAGGGTTCAACCCGAGCACACCTTCTCCAAATGGGTGGTAATCCTATTCCTGGTGCCATCCATCGGCTCCAACATCGTCCTCGACCCGGTTCGCCTCGGTGGAACCTGGTTGGAATGGTTGCCGGTAGCCCTGGCAACCTACGGCGTGACACTACTGGCCTTTGGGTTTGCCAGATTCGCAAAGGCCCGCTGGACCCCGCAGTCGGGGCTGGTCTATGCGCTCGGCGTCTACCTGCTAATCGGTTGGTTGCGCGGTCTAACGGCCTATTTTCTGGCCCTGTACCTCGGGATCGGCACACGCCAGGACCTACTGTTCCGGTTGATCTCGCCGCCGATCTTCGCCTTCATTGGGCTGACCGTTTTTGCCGCCCTGGTCACTACGGTGGTTGAGCAGCGCGAAGCGCTGACCGCGGTTCGACAGGAGCGCGCTAGGCTCGAGAACGCAATCCAAAATTTCAAGTCCCAGCACGATCGAATGCGTCAGGAACTGCTGGAACGCGTATCCGCAACCATCGACCCTGCCATCGCCGAACTCCGTGCCATGCTGGGGAGGCCTCAGAACGAGCAGAACACCATCGAGTTGCTGGCATCCATGCAGGTGACCGCGGACACGATAATCCGTCCGCTGAGCCACGAGTTGGCAACGGCCGATTCCATGCATCTGGAGCTTGATACAACAGGTGCGTCTTCCGCACTGGGTAACGTTGCCAGGATGAAACGGTACCAGCCAGAACTCATGGCCGGCTGGGGAGCGCTCCTCTCCATTGCACTGCAGTTGCCCGCCCTCGCCGTGAACTACGACATTCTGGATGCCACCATGAGCGTGTTCCTTCTTGGCTTCTCGCTCTTCATCAACCTAAAGGTGTTGGAGGGCTACACCGCTCACTTCAGGCTTTCACCGGTTGGGGGAGCACTGGTTGTCATCGGTGGCTACGTGGTTGCGGGAATCACGGCGCCACTTTTTTGGGGCAAGACTCGCTGGAGTCTTCACGGCACCGATCAGATTAGCTTCACCCTGATCGTGCTCGGCATCGGCATCGCCATGTACGTGATTGGACTAGCCAACGCATCCCGCGCCAGCTACATCGCCGAGAGTGCCTCGTTGAACGAGCGGATGCTGCAGCTGGTGAGTCAGCTGCGCCAGCAGGTATGGCTGGATCGCCGCAAGGTTGCCACCGTGCTGCACGGTCCGGTTCAAGGCGCCCTGCAGTCCGGCGCCATTCGAATGGCTCGCAGTGGTCCGAGCAGCCAGCTTGCGGAGCAGATTCGGGAGGATATGCAGGAGGCCCTTGACCAACTTCAGGGATCTCGCGATGACCACTACGACTTCGAAGAGGTGCTCGACAGCATCATCGCCCTCTGGGAGGATGTGGTTGACTTCAGGATCAACATCGATGACGAGGTGCGAGCCAAACTGGCGGCCAACCCGGGTGCGGCGGACACCGCGATCGAACTGGTTCGCGAAGCTATCAATAATGCGATGAAGCACAGCAGCCCAACAGAGATATCGATCTCGCTAAAGGCGCTGCAGCAAAACGTTTACCGGATTCGGGTCTGGAACAATGGCTGCAACCTTGCGGAATCACCGGCCAAGGGTTACGGCTCTCAGTTGTTCGAGGAGCTCTGCCTAGACTGGCGCTTGGCAAACGACGGCGAGGGAGTTGCCCTCGAAGCCCGAGTGGTGTCCTAGCCGAGGCTAGAGAGTTGCCAGTACCTCGTTGAGGTCCGCGAGAGTGGGAGGCTCGGCTCCGGCGCGCTCGCAGGTGATGCTGGCTGCTACACCAGCAACTCGCACGAACTCGCGCAGGGTGTCGTCTGACAGATTGGCCAGGCGGTCGAAGGCATCAGTGCCAAGCGCACCAACGTCGCTCAGTTGACCAAGCAGGTTGGCGCAGAACGTGTCACCAGCACCCACCGTGTCAACCACGTTAATCTTTCGGCTCGGCACGTCGAAGCGAGTACCGTTTGGGCGGTAAACCGAAACCCCGTCGCCGCCGCGGGTTACGAAGACATGACGGCCGCTGTCGCCAATCCATGCAGCCACGATCTCGTCGATTCGGGTCTGGAAGTTGGCTGCGCTCTCATCCAACTGGTAGAGCCAGGCGATGTCCTCATCCGACGCCTTTATCAGGTGGCTCACCGCGTTCACGCGCTCAACCCTGGCACGCTCCTTTGACGCCTCGAAACCGAGCGCCGGCCGCATGTTGATGTCGTGGCTTATTGTGACGGAGTTTTGCTCGAAGTGCTCCTTGGCCCATGCCTCGATTACCAGGTTGCCCGGCTCCATGGCCATGGTGAGACACCCGAACTGGATAGCCGTTGCGTGCATGTTCTCGAGGTCCACGTCGGTGGGTAGTTCCCCCCTGGTCCAGCCCCAGTCGGCCGTGCCATTCACGTAGAACGCGTATGACGGAACTCCGTGAGAGTCGATTGCAACCACGACGAGTGTGCTCAGTTCATCGGTGGAAACCGAGTGGTCAAGGCCAACGTGGTTTGCGGTCAGCTTCTCGCGGATGGTTCCGCCAAAGCGGTCGGTGCTGAGCCTGGCAAGAAACTGCTGCTTGGTGCCGCGACGCACAAGCGCGATGGCAACGTTGGCGTTGGCGCCACCGACGATGGCGTTGTACGAGCCCGGCTGATACCGGTTTTCGATCAGATCAATAAGGGCTTCACCAATGACGAGAATCATGCGTTCATAGTAGCCTGAAGCCATGAGTAATGCAGTTGAACCCCGGACCGGTCGGCAGCACCGCGTGCTGCTGCTGGCGCTTTCCGGCATCTTCGCCCTATGGATTTGCGCCCTGGCCGCAGCCTACTTCGGTGTGGTTCAAGAAGTGAACGACCCGTCGCAAAATCAGGTCTCCGCCGCCACGTATCTGTGGCTGTTGGGAATCGTGGCAATGGGCCTGACCGCAGTGGTTGCAAAGCGTCGCGCCCGCGCACTGCCGGCAGGTCGCCTCACCCACTCGGTGGCATCCTTCTCGCAGGTTTTGGTAATCGTCACCCTCGTGGTTGGCACCCTCTACGGGTTTGTGGTGTTTGTTGGCAACGCCTTCAACCGGGCGATGTCGGGAACCGGCACCACGCAGAGCGAGTTGGCGCGAGTGCTCAACGTCTACCTGCCAATCATCCTGGCGGCAGGTCTTCTGGTAGCTGTGATCATTCTGGCTTTCGTTCACACCGCAACCAACGATGAAGAGGAGGCCAAGAATGACTAAGGCAACCGCGGCACTTGCGCAGCGTTCGCTGGCCATCGGATACTCCGCGGCAATCATCGGTGGAGTCGTCTCCCTAATCCTTGGGCTCATAGTTACGGACCTAACCAACGGAACTCCGGACATCTGGATCTGGGTTCTGATTCAAACCATTCTGGGTGCTGGCGTGATTCTCGGCACCACCTTCAGCACCGCCGCATTCAACTTCGCAAAGGACTCGGGAAAGTCTGTTGGAGCCGTTGCTGGCGCGCGGGCGCTCAACCTGGTTCTCGGGGCCATCTGGTCGGCGATTGTCACACTCTGGGCTTTTGCCAAGGCAATCGATTCCGCTCAGAAGCTGCTCGACTACTCCTACCCGCAGCCAACGATGCGAGCCATCACTGCGGACAGTTTGCTGAACGACTTCCTGCCAGCATTCGTGCTCATTGTTGTGGCTTTGGTCGGCATGTACCTGCTGGTGACTGGTCGCGCCCGCTCCTCGCGCAAGTAGGTGCAGTTGAAGTTCAGCGCTAGGGGCCTGCTCTTTGACAACGATGGCGTGCTGGTAGATTCACTGCCCGCCGCCACCGCTGCCTGGGCAGAGTGGGCGAGCCGATACGCGCCAGGTTGGAACTGGGCGGAGGCAGAGAACTCTGGGGTTCGCGCGCAAGACATGGTGCTGCGAATGGTTGGTGAGGAGAAGTTTGCGGAGGCAAACGAATTCATCAACCGGCTCGAGCTCGAAACGGCATCAAGCACGATCCCCCTCAGGGGCGCGTTGGAGCTCACTCGGTCACTGCGGCCCGGCACCTGGACCGTTTGCACCAGTGCCATCGCTGCACTCGGAAGGGCAAGACTTTCTGCGGCGGGAATCCCAGTGCCGGAGCAGCTTGTGACCGGTGACGATGTAACCAACGGTAAGCCGGATCCGGAGCCGTACCTGCTCGGGGCGGCCAGGCTCGGATTCGAACCCGAAGACTGCGTTGTATTCGAAGACGCACTGGCCGGCTGTCAGGCGGCATTCGACGCCGGCGTCGGGCTCATCGTTGGAGTCTCTGAGTCGGCTCTAGAAACCCCGGCCGACATCGTGGTTCGCGATCTTTCGGGAATCACCTTCGATGGCGAAGAGTTGTATATTCCAGACAAGAATCGCCTGCGCTAGCGGGTGACGGGCAGGTGGGCGAAGGCTCGCCGCAACTAATCAAGGAGAATCAAATGTCCGAGGTCACTTACTACGGAGCCGACTGGTGCAGCGATTGCCGCCGCAGCAAGGCCCTGATGGACTCCCTGAGCATCAGCTACCAGGAGAAGAACGTTGAGCAGGTTGCGGAATACGCAACCGAGGCCGAGTCGATCTCTGGCCGCAAGAACATCCCGGTGATTGTTTTTGCGGACGGTGAGTTCCTGGTTGAGCCATCGAATCCAGTTTTGGAAGAGGCTCTAGCCAAACGCGGACTTATCGGCTAGTCTGTAAAGGTTACGTTTCGGTAACGCAAAGTCGTTTGCAGCACTTCCGCTAAATTTCCGTTTGCCTTATTTGTACAGGCAACTTATGAAGTGCCAGTCTTATCCTCTCGGCAACCAAATACAGGGTTGCCATTTTTGTGGGTCTAGCGCAGTTCGACTTTTTTAGAACAGTGCGCCGGGTGCTACTCCCATGCGGCCCACAAAATTGAAGAGGAATAAACTATGCCTAATTTTGGCAAGAGTTCAGCACGACCAAATACCCGTAAACCACGCCACGGCAAGACCGGCGCGCCCGCAGGCCACGGCCACGCATCCGAGCCAAAGTTCAAGGAGCGCGAGGACGGCCGCGGAGGCCGTTCGCCAAAGCGCCAGGCATTCTTCGAGGCCAAGCAGGACGCTCCTCGCGAGGATCGTCCGCGATTTGACCGCGATGACCGCCCGGCCCGCGATGACCGCTGCGGCCGCTTCGAGCGAAATGACCGTCCAGGCTTCAAGCGCGATGACCGTCCAGGCTTCAAGCGCGATGACCGCCCAGGCTTCAAGCGCGATGACCGCGCTGGTGCCGGTGCAGGCCGCGGCCGCTTCGAGCGCGACGACCGTCCACGCTTTGGCGATGACCGCCGGGGCCCACGCACCGACCGCGACTTCCGAGACGACCGCGTAGCGGGTGACCGTCCTCGCTTTGACCGTGACGCACGTCCGGCTCGCGATGACCGTGGCGGCGATGACCGTCGCCGCGACTGGGCTCCACGCGACAACCAGGGCGGCAAGCCTCGCGGTCGTTTCGGTGATGACCGCCCACGCTTTGGCGATGACCGCCCACGCTTTGACCGCGACGCACGTCCGGCCCGCGATGACCGTGGCGGCGATGACCGTCGCCGCGACTGGGCTCCACGCGAAGACCGCCCACGTTTCGACCGTGACGCAAGTCCTGCCCGCCGCTTTGAGGACTCGGGTGACCGTCGTCCGCAGCGCACCGACCGCGTTGAGCGCGACGCCTCGCGTCAGCGCAGCTTCGATGACCGTCGTGCGGCTAACCCAAACAAGAAGGCATTTGCCGAGGACGTAGTTCTCGAGCGCCTCGAGTCGGCTGACGCAACAGATGTGGTTCTGGCCGAGTCCTTCGAGTCGATGGGGCTTCACCCACGCCTGATCGAGGCCCTGGCCAAGATGGGCGCAGAGAGCCCATTCCCAATTCAGGCAGCCACCATCCCGGCTGCAATCGGTGGCAAGGATGTACTGGGTCGCGGCAAGACCGGTTCGGGTAAGACCGTTGCGTTCAGCGTTCCAGTTGTTGCCAAGCTGGTAGCCGCTGGCTCGCGTCCACG
>JBJTNC010000134.1:0-7088 GCA_046073865.1 Micrococcales bacterium
TCGGTACTCACCGCCGGTGTCTCGCTGCTCTCCACCTTCTACCAGGACAGCCTCAACCCGCACGACCCAAAGCAGGTTGAGCTCTCCACCATCCGTCTGCTGGCGAAGCTGCCGGTATTGGCTGGTTACACCTACAAGAACTCGGTTGGCCAGGCGCTCATGTACCCGGACAACAGCCTGAGCATGGTGGAGAACTTCCTGCGCCTCACCTTTGGCAACATGGCGGAGCCTTACATTCAGAACCCTGTTGTCACCCGCGCACTTGACACCCTGCTGGTGCTGCACGCGGATCACGAGCAGAACTGCTCCACATCCACCGTGCGCCTGGTTGGTTCTTCCAACGCCAACCTCTTCGCCTCGGTTTCGGCGGGCATCAACGCCCTCAGCGGTCCGCTACACGGTGGCGCTAACGAGGCCGTTCTCGAGATGCTGCAGTACATCCACGACAGCGGCGAGAGCGTTGAGCGCTACGTTGAGCGCGTGAAGAACAAGGAAGACGGCATCCGTCTGATGGGCTTCGGCCACCGCGTCTACAAGAGCTTCGACCCGCGCGCACGCATCGTCAAGCAGATTGCCGACGAGGTACTGGCGGAGCTAGGCGTAAACGACCCGCTGCTGGACATTGCCAAGCAGCTGGAGGCGGC
This sequence comes from Micrococcales bacterium, assembly GCA_046073865.1. GTDB lineage: Bacteria > Actinomycetota > Actinomycetes > Actinomycetales > Microbacteriaceae > Rhodoluna. Next base: position 645 of record JBJTNC010000134.1, read on the forward strand.
AGCGCTTGCCGACGAGTACTTCGTGGCCCGCAAGCTGTACCCAAACGTTGACTTCTACACCGGCGTGATCTACAAGGCGATGGGCTTCCCGCCGCAGATGTTCACCGCACTGTTTGCAATGGGTCGCCTACCAGGCTGGATTGCCCACTGGCGCGAGATGATGGTTGACCCTGCAACCAAGATTGGTCGCCCGCAGCAGGTTTACATCGGTGAGCCGCTGCGCAACCTCTAGTTTTTCAAAAAGTTAGTCCCGCTTCTCAAATTAGAGGCGGGACTAACTTTTTTGGTTCAAGTTACTTTTTTAGGTCTCCTGGGTATATTCGGGTCCAGATTTCTGGCAAGCATCCTGCCGGGTGAATCTGACCTATTTTGTAAGTGCACCCTGCGAACATGTGCCAGTCGAGAGTTATGGGGCCTGCATGTTTTTGGTGAGCAACAGGCCCTGAAGCCTTTGTTGTCGGATGTGTGCCGTTGGTTTGAACTGCAAACGCGCTGAGTGCAATCAAAAAAGTTGATGTCACGATAAAGATGAGATTTGGTTTAGATCTCATTGACCTTAGCCGATTTTTCATCACTTCCCCCTGTGGCTTTGTTGACTCTAAATCTAGTGGATTCGAGCCGAGGGCCTAGGTTATTCGGCCTCAACCAACCAAAACACCGATGTGTCGCCGTAGTCCTTGCGGCTCTCCAGCTTGAAGCCGGCGGGCCAGGACGGTTCATCAGTGCGGGATGAACGCTCAACCAGCACTGTGAATTCCTCGTGCAGGGCGGGCTTCAGGTAGCCGAGGATTGCCTCCAGCTCCTGGTTGGTCACATCGTAGGGCGGGTCAATGAACACCAGGTCGAACTCCGCCGACTCAAACCCCGCAGCTCGTTCGCCCGCATGGTGGGCGTAGGCCTTGGCATCCTGGGCAATCACGTTTCCGTCAAACTCCGCGTGCTGTTTCAGCAGGGCCTTGCCAACCAGGTCTAGGTTGCTGCGGCAAACCTGGGCGGCGGACTTGTTGCTGTCAACCAGAACCAGCGATGCCGCACCGCGACTCAGGGCCTCGAGGCCCAGGGCTCCCGTGCCGGCAAATAGGTCAAGCACGCGCGCACCCTCGATGACCTCCCAGTTCTCCAGGCGGTTGAAGATGCTCTCGCGAATGCGGTCCGCCGTTGGGCGGGTGCTCTTGGCGGGTGCGGTTAGGTGAAGCGAGCCCGCGAGGCCGCCAATGATTCTGGTCACGCCAAAAGGATAGGGCAAGATTGAACCATGCTGCTGCCACTCACCCCGCTCGATCGCGTTTTGGGTGAGCGCACGGCCAAGGCCTTCGGCCGCCATCTGGGACTGAAGACCGTGGCAGACCTGCTTCAGCACTATCCCCGCCGCTACTACACGCGCGGCGAGCTCACCCCGATCTCGCAGATTCCGGTGGGGGAGTCGGCCACGGTGGTTGCCGCCATCGTGGATGCCAAAGAGCGCCGCATGAAGGGGCGCACCGGCTCCATTCTTGAGGTGCGCATCACCGATGGCGACGGCGTGATAACCCTTACGTTCTTCAACCAAGCCTGGCGTCTGAAAGACCTGAGGCCTGGCGCCCGCGGCCTGTTTGCCGGCAAGATCAGCGCCTATCAGGGCAAGCTGCAGCTGGCTCACCCCGAGTACGAGCTGTTCGAGGAGGAGTTGGACGACTCCAAGGCCAAGGCCTGGGCCGAGCACCCGATTCCCATTTATCCGGCGGCATCTGCCGTTACCACCTGGGCGCTGCAGCGGGCCATCGGTGTGATTCTGGACACGCTTGAACCGATTGCGGACGAACTGCCGGCCCAGCTTGTTGCCGCTGAGGGGTTGCTGCCTCTAACCGATGCGCTGCGCAAGATTCATCAACCCGACACCCACGAAGACTATCGGCTGGCGCGCGAGACTCTGAAGGCGCACGAGGCGTTTGTTTTGCAGGCAACGCTGCTGAAGCGCCGCGCCCAGAACGCGCACCTGGAATCCACCGCGCGCGTTGGAGTGCGAGACGGCTACCTGGCCAAGTTCGACGCCACACTGCCGTTCACTCTCACCAATGGCCAGGTGCAGGTTGCCGAGGAGATTGCTGCCGACCTAGCCCGCCCGCACCCAATGAACCGACTGCTTCAGGGCGAGGTGGGTTCGGGTAAGACCCTAGTTGCGTTGCGCGCCATGCTCACGGTTGCCGACTCCGGTGGTCAGTCTGCCGTGCTTGCGCCAACCGAGGTGCTTGCCAGCCAGCACTTTGCAAGTTTTGAGAAGGCGCTTGGCCCGGACCTTTCCGCGGAGCTTGGCCTAACCCTGCTCACCGGCCAGATGCCGCAGGCCGAGCGCAAGCGCGCCATGCTCCAGATTGTCTCCGGCAAGGCTCGGCTTGTTGTTGGAACCCACGCGCTAATCGCCAACAAGGTTGAGTTCTTCGATCTGGGTCTGACGGTCATCGACGAACAGCATCGTTTTGGCGTGGAGCAGCGCGAGGCCCTCAGGCTAAAGGGCAAGACGGCCCCTCATGTTCTCACCATGACCGCCACCCCGATTCCGCGCACCCTGGCCGTGACCGTGTTTGGCGACCTCGATGTCTCCACCCTCACCGAGCTGCCGGGCGGACGCCAGGGCATCACAAGTCACGTGGTGCAGTTTGCCAAGCCCGCGCTGGTAGCCCGCACCTGGAGCCGCATCGCGGAGGAGTGCGCGGCTGGGCGCCAAGCGTTTGTGGTGTGCCCGCGCATCGATGAGGATGACCCGGCCGAGGAGCTGATTGAGGCCGGTGGCTCTCTCAGCGAGGAAGACGACTCGCTCGACGAGATGCTGGCGGCCAAGCCAAAGACTCCCATCACCTCGGCGCTGGGCATGACGGAGGCGCTGCGGCGCAACCCGGCCCTCACCGGCCTGCGCATCGAGGTTTTGCACGGCCGCATGGCATCGGATGAGAAGAATGCTGTGATGGCTCGCTTTGCAGCGGGCGAGATTGATGTTCTGGTGAGCACAACCGTGATTGAGGTTGGTGTGAACGTGCCAAACGCCACCGTGATGGTTGTTTTGGATGCAGACCGCTTTGGCGTTGCCCAGCTGCACCAACTGCGCGGCCGAGTTGGCCGTGGCGCGCACCCTGGGCTGTGCCTGCTGCTGACCACGGCGGAGGATCACACCCCGGCGCTCGAACGGGTTCAGGCGGTTGCTTCAACCACCGATGGCTTCGAGCTGAGCCAGATTGACCTGGAGCTGCGCCGCGAGGGCGACGTGCTTGGGGACCGCCAGTCAGGTGGGCGTTCGAGCCTGAAGTTACTGCGAGTGGTGCGCGATGTTGACTTGATTCAACGGATGCGCGTTGCCGTTGAGGATCTGTTCGCGGCAGACCCAACCCTGGAGAAACACGCGGAGTTGGCCGAAACCCTGGCCCGCATCGATGCCGCGGCGGCGGAGAATCTGGCCAAGGGCTAGCCGCTTGGTAACCTTGATGCATGGCCGCCATCGCTGTGTATCCCGGATCCTTTGACCCACTTACCCTGGGGCACCTGGATATCGCTGCGCGCGCAGCCAAGATGTTCGATCAGGTGCACATCCTGGTGGTTCACAATCCTGCCAAGACTCCGAGATTCAGCCTGGAGCAAAGAGTGGCGCTCATCGAGGACGCGATCCGAAGCCTGCGCATCGCAGCTGGCTCCAAGATTGTGGTTGCAACCCTGCCAACCGGTCTGTTGGTGGACTACAGCCACAGGGTTGGCGCCAGCGCTCTGGTGAAGGGCGTGCGCACCAACGTTGACCTGGACTACGAGCTACCGATGGCCCGCGTAAACCGCGACCTCGCGGACGTAGAAACCATCTTCATTCCGGCCGACCCTTCGTTCGGCCACATCTCCAGCAGCCTGGTGAAGCAGGTTGCGGCGCTTGGCGGAGACGTCAGCAAATACGTGCCTGCCGCCGTTGCCCAGGCGCTCAAGAGCTCTTAGGGGGACCATTGAATAGGCGCAATCTGTATCTGGCTCTTGCTCTGGGCGTAGTCACGGTATTTGCGTGGATTGTTCCCATCGCGGTTTATGGATTTTCTTTTGGTGCCAGGATTCTCTCCCCAGAAGAGGTGTCTAATGCCTACACGGCACTTCCGCTCGAGGTGCCAACTCTTATTTTCGCTTGGGTGTTTCTGGTTGTCTGCGTTGGCTACTTCGTCATTCTCAGCACTGAAAAATGGGTCGTCAGGGCGATTCCCTTGGTTGTAGTTCCGCTGCTGGTTTTGGCTTCTTCATCGTATGCTCACTCAGTTGCGAAGGACCGGATCGGCAACCTACCGCTTGAATTTGCCTACGATAATGCGGGTAAGATTTTCTTTTTTGGTTCTTCTCTAGGTTTCCTCATCCTAGGAGTCGGGCTGTATGTCTACCTTTTGTTTGCCTGGCAAAAAAGGACAGCACCATAAGTTGTCACTAACTCCTGTGCAAATCTGCGCTCAAGGTACCCGACCATTCAAATGCCGGGGTGCGATTGGTAACCTTGGGTTTGGAACTTTCCCCACCGCCGTTGCCCAGGCGCTCAAGAATTCCTAAGCCTCACTAGAAAAGAGCACACCGATGGCCACCGCCTCACCATTTAGCATCAAGGTTCATGACCTGATGCACCGCCCAGGCGCCATGCGCGAAAACGAGATCGACATCACCCTGGACGAGACCATGGGCGATGGCGCGATGACCATCGCTGCGGGCTCCGTGATTGAGCTGGACCTGCGTTTGGAGAGCGTCCACGAGGGAATTTTGGCCACGGGTGAGGTTTTCACCAAGGCCGTTGGCGAGTGCAGCCGCTGTCTAGACGCGCTGAATACGCCTGTCGAGGTGGACTTTCAGGAGCTTTTCGCCTATTCTGGAACAGAAGAAGATGACTTCAAGGTTTCTGACGAGCAAATTGATCTGGAATCTGTCATCCGAGACGCGATAGTTCTCAGCCTTCCATTCCAACCCGTATGCAGCCCGGATTGCCCTGGCCTGTGCCCGGATTGTGGAGTGAAGCTGGCCGAGAACCCAAACCACGCTCACGATCAGCAGGTTGATTCCCGCTGGACTGAGCTCCTGAAGTTTAAGGAAGAGTAGAGACATGCCAGTACCAAAGCGCCGACTCTCGCGAAGCAACACCCGCCACCGCCGCTCGGCATGGAAGGCAGCTCCGCTGACCCTCGTCAAGACCATTGAGAACGGTAAGACCGTTTACAGCCTCCCTCACCGCGCCAAGGTCGTTGAGGACTCCCAGGGCAACGCCCTGTTCATGGAGTACAAGGGCCGTAAGGTCGCCGACGTCTAATAGACGCTGGCGGATGGCATGGACCTCACCGCAAGCATTGCTTCTCTAAACGAGAAGCTCGGCGTGCAGGTTGATGCCACACTCCTAACCCAAGCACTAACCCATCGCTCGTACGCATACGAGAATGGGGGCATACCCAACAGTGAGCGCCTAGAGTTCCTAGGCGACTCGGTGTTGGGTTTTGTCGTTACTGAGCACATTTACCACCTTCTGCCGGACCTCAATGAGGGTGAGCTGACCAAGGTAAAGAACTCTGTGGTCAGTGAGAAGGCTCTATCCGTGGCCGCCAAGAAACTGGGTCTGGGGGAATACCTGCGTCTAGGTAAGGGCGAGGAACTCACCGGTGGCCGAACCAAACCAAGCCTCCTCTGCGACGCCTTCGAATCGGTGCTCGGGGCTGTTCTTCTTTCGGCAGGATTTGAAGCCGCCTACAAGATGGTGGAGACGCACATCTTCCCGCTGCTTGCAGACCCCGATGCCCTCCGCTTCCAGTCCGATCCAAAGACCTCCATCCTGGAATTGGCTCAGGCTAGAAACCTCGGCGCTGTGAGTTATGACGTTGCCTTTGAGGGCCCAGACCACGACCGCCGCTACTTTGCCACCATCCACGTGGGGGACGGCTATAGCTTCGCGGCCGAGGGGCGCACCAAGAAGGCGGCCGAGACTGCGGCAGCCGAGGTTGCCCTGTCCGAGTTGCGGGAGAGCACCAAGTAATGCCCGAACTACCTGAGGTGGAGACGGTTAGATCCGGACTCGCACCATCACTAACCGGTGCCACCGTCGAGTCGATCGAGATCCTCGACGTACGAAGCCTAAAGCGCCACGCCGGAGGCCCACTCGACTTCGTGAACCAGCTCACCGGGCGAAAAATTCTCGGTGTGGTTCGCCGCGGTAAGTTCCTCTGGATGCCACTCGAGTCGCGCATCGGTGACCTTGGTTATGGCACTGAGGCTGGGCCTGCGCCTCTAGCCTTGGTTGGCCACCTTGGAATGAGTGGGCAAATGCTTCTACGCCACCCCGGTCATGCCGATGACAAACTCACTCGCGTGATAATCAAGGTTACCGAGGCGGACGGTACCGCCTGCGAGTTCCGATTTGTCGACCAGCGCCTGTTTGGATCGCTCGCCATCGATGTTCTGGTGCCAACCTCGGACGGCAAG
>JBJTNC010000135.1:0-6395 GCA_046073865.1 Micrococcales bacterium
CGCAGTCCACCATCAACGTCACCGCGCTGGCAGACTTGAGCGTGACCAAGTCCGGCACGAACTCCATCCTGTCCGGCGGCCTGCTCACTTACAGCATCGTGTTGAGCAACGCCGGGCCGTCCACGGCCACGAGCATTACCGTCACGGATGCCATCCCGTCGGGCGTGAGCTTCAGTTCCGCGAGCGGCAACGGCACGTTGGTCGCCACGAACGTCATCTGGCAGGTGGCTTCACTCACGCGCGGCGCGGCGAGCAACAAGCACCGCGTCTACGGTTTGGGCAAAGTTTAGATCGCTGGAGTCAATCAGGGTGACTCCCTCCGCCGGTTTCATAAAGTTGACAACCTTGGCGTCCGAGGCATCGCGCTGGGTTACCTGGCGGGAAACACTCGAGGATTCGGTCGCGCCAATCTCGGCGGACCTTCTCCTAAGTCTAACTTCTTCGCTCGCAGTTAGTAAGAGGCGAGTTTGGGCGTCCGGCAGCACCACGGTTGTGATGTCGCGGCCCTCAACCACAATTCCTGGCCGCTGGCACTGCTCAACCTCGTTGCGGGTGAGCCAGCGCATGAATTCGCGCACCGATGGCACGCTCGCCACCGCGCTCACTGCCTCGGCAACCTCGGCGCTGCGAATGGCCTCGGTGACGTCGGTCTCGCCAACCCTCACCCAGTAGTTGTCCGGGTCGGTTGAGATTGCGTAGGCAAAGTCTTGGCGCAGGTCTTTGCCCGGAAGATTCGCTACCGCAAAGCCGTCCAGGTGCTGGCTGGCCCAGGTGAGTGCGCGGTACGCGGCCCCCGTGTCCAGGTAGCCCCAGCCCAGGCTGCGCGCGGCCTGCTTGCTTACGCTGCTCTTGCCGCTGCCGGCCGGGCCATCGATGGCAACAATCTGCTTGGACATTAGGCCAGACGCCATCCGCGCGCGGTGAGGTCCGCAATCAACTGCTGCTCGCGCTCTGGAAGCACGCTAAGTTCCACCAGACCAATCTGTGCGCCAGGCGAGTGCTCGAGCTTGATTTCCTCGAGGTTGATGCCAATCTGGGCAACCTCAACCAGCAGGCGGGCCAGCTGGCCGGGGGTGTCGTCAATCATCACGATGGCGGTGGCATAGTTGGTGTGGCTTCCACCGTGCTTGCCAGGGATGCGCTCAACACCGCGGTTTCCGGCCTCGATGGCGCGGCTGATGGTGCTGAGTGCGCCGGTTGCGTGCGGGTCCTCGAGAGCCGCGATGACGCGCTGAAGGTCGGCCGCCAGATCCTTCAGAACCGGGGTCACCTGGGCGGCGTTTGCGCTGAGAATCTGCACCCAGAGGGCGGGGTCGCTTGCTGCGATGCGAGTGGTGTCGCGCAGGCCCTGTCCCGCGAGCGAAATCTCCTGAGCCGAGGTAGAAATGAGGCGGCCGGCGAGGAGGCTGGCAACCACCTGCGGCACGTGGCTCACCTGGGCCACGGCGTGGTCGTGCTCGATGGCCTCCATGTTCACGGGGACGGAGCCAACCTCGAGTGCCAGGTCAGTCACCGCATTGATGGCCTCGCGCCTACTCTGCTCCCCCGCAACAATCACCCAGGGGCGGCCCATGAACAGGTCGGCGCGGCCGCTGATGGCTCCGCCGCGCTCGCGTCCGGCCATCGGGTGCGAACCCACGTAACGGGTTAGGTCGGCGCCGAGCGCCTCGAGTTCGTCAACAATCTGCAGCTTCACGCTGGCAACATCGGTGACAAATGAATTCGGGTGGGCGTTCAGCTCGTTGGCGACGGTGCCTGCGGTGTGATCCGGTGGCACGCAGACCACAATGAGTTTTGGTTCATCGCCGGGCTGGGCCTCGCGGCCGGCGCCGTAGTCAATGGCCAGCGCCTGGTTGGCGCGCGAGATATCGCTGACGATTACCTCAACACCGAGTTTGCGCAGGGCGAGGCCGAGCGACGTGCCGAGCAGGCCGGCACCTACGATGCGAACCGGTCCGGCAACCCGCGTCACTGCGCCAGATCCTGACGGAGCGCAACGGCGCCACGAAGGTAAACGTGCTGGATGGCGCTGCGAGGCTTGTCCATTTCGGCCTGAACCATCAGGCGAATCACGAGCGGCATTCCGTGCTCAACGTTCATTTCAACGAAGCACATCAGCGGCACATCGCCCAGGCCAAGCTCGCGCGCGGCGAGCGCCGGAAACTCACTGGTTATGTCTGGTGTGGCGGTGAAGAAGATGTTGACCAACTGCGAGTTGTCGATGTCGTTGGCGTGGAGTGTCTTGGTGAGCAGCTCCGCGGTTGCCTTGAGCAGGTGCTCGCGTTCGTCGCGGTCTAGCTGAATCGCTCCACGGATGGCGCGTAGTGCCATTTCTATCGCTTTCTTGAGTCGGTTCCGCGCTTGCCCTCGGGACGTCCCTTCGATGCCCCGGTGGGTCGGCCATTCTTGGTGGCGCGCTGCGGACGCTGCGGGGGCTTCGAGGCAACTGGTCCGGGAGCCTTGGCGGGTTTGCCCTCGGCTGCCTTTAGCAGTGCGCTTACCTCCATTTTATTCAACTCGCGCACCTGGCCTGGCTTCAGCGAGCCCAGCTGGATTGGGCCGAAGCTCTTTCGCACCAGCCCAACCACGGGGTGTCCCACGGCCTCGAACATGCGGCGAACAATTCGGTTGCGGCCGGAGTGAAGAACAATTTCAACCAGCGACTGATCCTTGGCGGCATCCAGCAGGCGAATCTTGTCGGCTGCGATGTGCCCGTCCTCCAGTTCAATTCCCTTGAGTAGCTGGTTGAGGGTTGCGGGCGACACCTCGCCCTCAACGTGCGCCCAGTAGAGCTTGGCAACACCAAAAGACGGGTGCGCCAACTTGTGCGCCATGTCGCCATCGTTGGTTAGAAGCAGCACCCCGGTGGTCTCAGCATCGAGGCGGCCAACGTTGAAAACGCGGTCATAGCGCTTTACAAAGTCCGAGAGGTCCTGGCGGCCCAGTTCATCGTTCATCGATGAGACAACGCCCTCCGGCTTGTTCATGACCAGGTAGACCCGGCTGGCGTCCAGCTGAATTGGCTGGCCGTTCACCATCACGCTGTCCTTCGATGGATCGATGCGGGTTCCCAGCTCGGTCACGCGAACGCCGTTTACCTTCACGCGGCCCTCGATGATCAGCTCCTCACAGACGCGCCGGCTGGCTACGCCGGCGTTGGCTAGCACCTTCTGCAGGCGAATGCCCTCGGGGTCTCTCGGCTCATAAACTTCTGGGTCATAGGCCATTTTCAAAGTCTCCGTCCGCGCTAGGCAGGTATGGGCTGATCTGCGGCAGCTCGTCAAGCGAGTTGATGCCGAGCAGCTGAAGGGTGAGTTCGGTGGTTCCGTAGTTGATGGCGCCAGTCTCGGCGTCCGTGAACATCTCAGTGATGAGGCCTCGGCTTAGCAGCGTGCGCACCACGGTGTCCACGTTCACGGCGCGGATGCTCGCAACCTGGCCGCGGCTGATCGGCTGTTTGTAGGCGATGACGGCCAGGGTCTCGAGCGCGGCCTGGCTCAGCTTGGTTGGGTTTTCGTTGGCCACGAACATGTTCACGGCCCAGTCAAACTCCTGGCGCACAAATATTCGCCAGCCGCCGCCAACCTCGCGCAGCTCGTAGCCGCGCAGGGTGGATCCGTCCTTCTCCCCCGCGTAGTCGGCCTGAAGCTCCAGTACGGCCGCGCGAATCTCATTCAGCGGTCGGTCCAGGGCTCCCGCCAGTGAGATCAGCGGAATCGGCGCCTCCGCAACCATCAGAATCGCCTCGATGGCGGCCTGCAGGTTTTCGTCGTCCACAGCCTGGGCGTGGATGGTCAGGTCCGGGGTGTTAAGAGTCATACTCGGCTCCCAGTGAGTTGAGTTGGTCGTTGCTGAATTCTTCCGCGCGCCAGGTTAGGTGTACGTCGCCCAGCGGCGAGTCCTGCTCGAAGCTGATTGCGGCCTGGCGGTAGAGCTCCAAGATGGCAAGGAAGCGGGCAATCACCTCGGCGCGATCTGTCAACCCACCGATGAGGTCGCGGAAGGTTAGGTTTCCCGCGGCGCGCAGCCTGCGCACCACCTCGGCGGCCTGCTCGCGAATCGAGACTCGAGAGGCGTGCAGGTGGGTAAGACCTACGGCGGGAATCTCGCGCGGGGTGAGCGCGTCCTCGGCAACCTTGGCAAACTCCGCCAGCGTGGTGGTCCAGATCAGCTCCGGCTTGCGGTTCTTGAAGCGGTCCGCGAGCCGCACCCCGCGCGGAATGCGGCGCGCCTCGAGCGCCATCGCTGTGGAGAACCAGGAGGCAATCTCCTTGAACGCGCGGTACTGCAACAGCCTGGCGAACAGCAGGTCACGGGCCTCGAACAGCGCCACGTCCTCCGGGTCAACCACCTCACCCTTTGGCAGCAGGCTGGCAATCTTGAGGTCCAGCAGGGTTGCGGCAATCACTAAAAACTCAGACGCCTGCTCCAGCTCTTCCTCGGCGTCGAGGTTGCGAACATACTTGATGAACTCATCGGTGATCTTGGAGAGCGCAACCTCCGTGATGTCCAGCTGGTGCTTGGAGATGAGGTTGAGCAGAAGGTCGAACGGCCCCTCGAAGTTGCCTAGCGAGAGTTCGAAACCGGGGGCAATCTCCAGTTGCTCGCTAAGGGGTGCAGCCACGCTGAACCAGCTCACGTGCAACGGCGCGGTATGCCTCCGCGGCGGCGGAATCCGAGGCAGACTGGGTGATTGGCTTGAGGTGAACCACCGACTCCGAGAACTTGATGGTCTTCGGGATCATGGCGCGAAGCGTAACCTCGGGGAAGCCCTCGCGCACGCGCTCCAGAACCTCGCGGCCGTGGTTGGTGCGGCTGTCGTACATGGTGACCAGAATGGCGTCCAACTTCAGCGATGGGTTGTTTTCGCTGTCGCGAACCTTGCCCATGATCTGCTCGAGCAGAGCGATAGCGCGCAGCGCGAAGAACTCGGGAGCCAGCGGAATGATCACGCCGTGGGCCGCGGTAAGCGCGTTGATGGTGAGCAGACCCAGCGATGGCTGGCAGTCGATGAGGATCACGTCGTAGTCGTCGGCAACCTGGCGCAGCACGCGTTTCAGGATGTGCTCGCGGTTCATCTCGGTCACCAACGCCAGCTCGGCTGCGGCTAGGTCGATGTTGGCTGGAAGCACATCGAGGTTTTCAACCGAGGTTGGGCGAACAACGTCTTTGGTCTGGAAATTCTTGGTGAGCAGCAGGTCCAGGATGGTCGGCTCGTTGGTGTAGGCGTTGATGCCGAGACCGGCGCTTAGGGCGCCCTGTGGGTCGAAGTCAACCAGCAGAACCTTGCGGCCGTATTCGGCGAGCGCCGCACCAAGGTTGATGGTGCTGGTGGTCTTACCAACGCCACCCTTCTGGTTACACATGGCGATGATGCGGGCGGGGCCGTGCTGCTTCAGCGGTGCGGGAACTGGAAAACGAGTGTCCTTTGAATCCGTCTTAGACATGCTTTGCCCTCCTTTTTATCCCGCGAAAACCGCGCTGTTGGTCAGAGAACAAGCCTACCGAATGGCGCGCGCCCTCGGATGGGCGAGGATGTAGTTTTCCCGCAGGGCATCCACGGTTACCAGGGTGTAAATCTGGGTTGTTGCCACCGATGAGTGCCCCAGCAGCTCCTGAACCACGCGAACGTCCGCTCCGCCCTCCAGAAGGTGGGTTGCGAAGGAGTGGCGGAGGGTGTGCGGAGTGATTTCGGCCTGAATTCCCGCGGCCTCTGCGGCATCAACCAGTATCTGCCAGATGCTCTGGCGGCTGAGCCTACCGCCGCGCTGATTTAGGAATACCGCGGGGGTTCCTGTGCCTTTGGCAACCAGCAGCGGGCGGGTTCGCACCAGGTAGTTTTCCAGCGCGCGCTGGGCGAATCTGCCAACCGGAACTATGCGCTCCTTGTTGCCTTTTCCGATGACGCGAATCATGGTTGGGTCAACCAGGTCATCGATGTCCAGGTTCACAATCTCGCTGACGCGGGCGCCTGTTGCGTAGAGAAGTTCCAGGATGGCGCGGTCGCGCACCCGCACCGGGTCAACGGTGGCGTTGGCGGCGGCCGATTCGTCGAATGGTTCGGGGCCGGCCGCATCCAGCAGGGCAACAACCTGTTGAACATCGATGGCCTTCGGCAACCGCTTGCCCAGCTTGGGCGGTTTCACGCGGTTCGCGGTATCTCTAACCGTCACGCCCTCAATCAGCAGGTACCTGTGCCAGCCGCGCACCGCGGCGAGCGCCCTCGCCACCGAGGCTGGCTTTCGGGTGGCGCCCAGTTGCTCCACGAAGGTTTCGATCAGTAGGTCGGTTACGTCGGCTGGGCTTGCAACGCCCATGCCGCGCAGAAAACCTAAGTAGTCGCCAAGGTCGCGGGTGTAGGCATGGAGCGTGTGGGTGGAGAGACCGCGCTCCAC
>JBJTNC010000136.1:0-2174 GCA_046073865.1 Micrococcales bacterium
CTTCACCAGCTCCACCAAGGACATCGCCGGTGGCGGCAAGGTCGTCTCATTCGGCCCAGTGCACACCACCGACATCACCCTCATCGGTATGGCCATCTCAGTCGTTGGCTTGCTGGGTGTTGCGGCGTTCCTAACCCGCACCCGAGTTGGCAAGGCAACTCGCGCAGTGAGCGACAACGCTGCCCTCGCTTCGGCCACTGGAATCGACGTTGAGCGCATCATTCGCGTGGTTTGGGTAACCGCCGCGCTGCTCACCGGCCTCGCCGGCGTGCTCTACGGTCTGGAGTTCCAGGCCAACTGGGCAATCGGAAACGACATTCAGCTGATGTTGTTCGCGGCCGTCACCCTCGGTGGTCTCGGAACCGCTTTCGGTGCTGGTGTGGGAGCGCTCATCATCGGTATGGCAACCGAGGTTTCCACCGTGTTCATTCCAAACGAGATGCGCTACGCCGTGTCTCTCATCATCCTGATCATCATTCTTATCTTCCGCCCACAGGGTGTGCTCGGTAAGAAGCAGCGTCTGGGCTAGGAGAGAAAGAAAATGGATTTTCTTCAGATATTCAACCTAACCGCGGGTGAGCTGATCGGTGTCTTCACCGCGGCGTACGCACTCTGCGCGATGGGTCTGGCAATGCACTTCGGCTACACGGGTCTGCTGAACTTTGGTCAGGCTGGTTTTGCAGCCCTCGGAGCCTACGGCTACGCTTTCGCCGCCCTGCACCTGGGTTGGAACATGTGGGGCTCGCTGGCCTTCGGTATTCTCCTCGCTGTGGCTTTCGCCATCATCCTGGGAATCCCCACCCTGCGACTTCGCGCCGACTACCTGGCCATCGTGACGATTGCCGCAGCTCAGGCCCTCTACTACGCCTTCGGCACCCAGCAGTACGCAGGTTTCACCGGTGGCTCCAACGGTCTCAGCGAGTTTGGTGGCGACTTCTACAAGTACAACCCAATCCCTGTTGGCACCTACAACCTGGGCATCATCAGCCTGAGTGAAAAGGAAGTCTGGATTCGCGTTGTGGCATGGGGTCTCGTAGCCCTGGTCGCCGTGTTCATGACCCTGCTCACCCGCAGCCCGTGGGGCCGCACCCTGAAGGGCATCCGTGAGGACGAGGACGCCGTGCGCTCGCTCGGTAAGAACGTCTTCGTCTACAAGATGCAGTCGCTCATCCTCGGTGGCGTGATCGGCGCCCTCGGTGGAATGGTGTTCGTCATTTCGTCCCAGACCAACCAGGCAAGCACCTGGGTTTCTAACTTCACCTTCATGACCTGGACCGTGCTGCTCCTCGGAGGCGCTACCACCATCCTGGGTCCGGTAGTTGGTTCGGCCACCTTCTTCATGTTCCTCATGTTCGTGCAGCAGCTGCTGCAGGGCCTCGTGAACATCGGCGCCCTGCCATTCCTGAGCATCGCTCAGGTTGGCCAGATCCGCTACCTGCTGGTGGGTCTGTTCCTCATGCTCTTGGTTATCTTCAGACCTCAGGGCTTCTTCGGAAACAAGAAGGAGATGCAGTTCAATGGCTAACGAGCAAATTGCAAAGGGCGCTATCGAACCTGGTTGCGCCAAGGTTGACCCAATCCTGATCGCGGACAACGTAACCCGTCAGTTCGGTGGCCTCAAGGCCGTCGACGTTGCCCACCTCGAGATTCCTCGCGGCAAGATCACCGCTCTCATCGGCCCAAACGGTGCCGGTAAGACCACCCTGTTCAACCTGCTGACCGGTTTTGACAAGCCAAACACCGGCACCTGGTCGTTCGAGGGCAAGCAGTTGGCTGGCGTGGCACCTCACAAGGTTGCACGCTGGGGAATGGTTCGCACCTTCCAGCTGACCAAGGCGCTGTCGCTGCTCACCGTAATCGACAACATGCGTCTCGGCGCACAGGACAACCCCGGCGAGAGCTTCTTCAAGTCCCTGGTTCGTCCACTCTGGGCGGCCAAGGAGCAGGAGATCACCGTTCGCGCGGATGCCCTTCTGAAGCGCTTCAAGCTGGACGCCAAGCGTGAAGACTACGCCGCTGCACTGTCCGGTGGTCAGCGCAAGCTGCTCGAGATGGCTCGCGCCCTCATGACGCAGCCCGAGCTGGTGATGCTCGACGAGCCCATGGCGGGGGTCAACCCGGCCCTCACCCAGTCGCTGCTCGGCCACGTGAAAGCACTGCGCGACGAGGGTATG
>JBJTNC010000137.1:0-9418 GCA_046073865.1 Micrococcales bacterium
CCCAAGGGGTCTGCCCCGTGATGTCGTCATAGAAGAGCGGGGCGATAAGGCCGGTGAAAAGCGCCGCGTAAACAGTTAGCCAGGCGAGCACCCTGATCCCCGATTTGTCCTTGGCCAACAGCAAAAGGATTAGGGGAACCAGGAGCCAGGCAATGTACTGCGGGCTTCCAACCTTGTTGAACAGGATCAGGTCGAGCAAAAGCGCCATCGATGCCAGTGCCAGAAGTCTCTGGGTCTCAAGTCCGCGCCATTTGGCAACCAAGGCGGCCACGATGGTCAGCAGCACTCCCCCAACCATCACGTAGTTCACAATCCGGGCTACGTCATCGATGCCCGCGCCGCTGATCTCCCAGGTGTAGATGTCCATGTCAAGGAACACCTTGGCGGGCAGGGCCTTCAGCATCCATGGAAGTGCAAAAATCGACTCAATCTGGAGTGTCCGGGAGGTCTGAGCCGTGATGAAACTGAGCAAGTTGAGGTTGCCGCCCAGCACGATTGCAACGATGGCAACCACAGCGCTCACCGCGGCAGAGACGACAATCGCGGTCCAACGACGAGCCTTGTCAAACATGA
The DNA here is from genome assembly GCA_046073865.1 of Micrococcales bacterium. GTDB lineage: Bacteria > Actinomycetota > Actinomycetes > Actinomycetales > Microbacteriaceae > Rhodoluna. Next base: position 574 of record JBJTNC010000137.1, read on the forward strand.
GCGCCAGGAGCAGGGCCACGGGCCAAACCTTGATCCAGGTGCCCAGGGCAAGAAGCGCTGCCGCGACCCTGGGGCGTTCTGCGAGCAGTGGCAGAGCGAAGAGAGTCAGCGCGAGTGCTGGGCCATCGACGCGGTTGAGGTAAAGGCCGTGGAGCAGGATGATGATTGCGAACCAGAGCCAGAGCGCGGACGCGTAGCCGGTGCCATTTTCGCCTCGGGTGCGGCGCAGGTAGAACCTAAATATGAAGGTGTTGAGCAGAACGGTGAGCAGCACCCAGGTGATCCCAAAAGGCAGAACCACCTGCACGTCGCTCGGGTTCGAGACTCCAGTGCTTGCGAGATAGGAAAGGAAAATCTGCTCGGGAATCCAAGCGATAAATACGGGAACCAGGGCCAGGGCTGGATAAACCCAAGATGTGTTGATTCCGTAGAGATGGTGCAGCGAGAGCGAGTTCTGGAACATGCCCTCGTGCATCCAAAACTTGGCGTAGATGGCCAAATCAGCCGAAACCAGTCTGAATGTTGGTGCAAGAAGCGAGTTTCCCAGGTACCACAGCTGGGTGAAAACGAACGCTAAAACCAAGGGTGGGCGGCTCCTGTGCCAGCGAGTCAACCACTGGTTCATTGGGTTCCCATCGGTAGATTGCTTGGTTTCAAAATTCTAACGGCAAAACAAAAGCGGGGCCGCCGTCAGGCGACCCCGCTTTTGTTAGTTAGCTATTACTCGCCTTGCTTGCGGGTGGAGTAAACACCGTAGGCACCAGCAACCAGTGCGAGGACTGCGAGCAGTGCCAGCGCTGGGTTGATGGTTTGACCAGTGAATGGCAGGCCGCCAATCGTAGGCTTCTTAGCGCCTGGGATTGACTGCTTGGCCAACGAGACTGCACAGGCGGTCTTGGCGTTGGTTCCGGTCAGCTTAGCCAGCTTCTCGTCACCCTTTGGCTTGCCGGTGGCTGGGGTGGAGATGACTGCGCTCTGGATGAGGCCGTCGCCAACAGCGGTGAGGTCGCCGGATGGCGAGTCACAGTTCTGAGTTGCTACCAGCTGGAAGCAGAGCTCAGGGTTGTCGGCATTGAACTTTACCTTGGCGGTGAGCTGGCTCAGCAGAGCAGCGTCAACCTTGCCAGCGGTCACCTTGATGGTTGGCTGGGTTCCGGTCTGGCTCACGCTCAGCCCGGTGAGGTCCAACTTGCCGTTGGCGTCCACGGTGCGGTCTACGTAACCGGTGATCTCGTTACCGTTGCTGTCCAGGATCGACACCTTCAGGTCCGAGGCGTTAAGGCCAGCTGGAACAGTGAAGGTGATGTTGTCCCAGGTCAGCACGCGGCCATTCTCGGAGCAAGACATGCGAGGAACGGTTGCGGTGTAAGGCATCTGAACGGTTGGGATCTCCGAGACACAACCTGGCTTGCCGGTGTCGGCGGTGAAGTTGGTGATCTGAGCACCGTCACCGTTGGTCCACATGCAGTTGGTGTTGGTTGGGTCTGGCTGGATTGCGTAAATACGAAGACCGAGGTCGGTTCCCGTGAATCCTGCACATGCGTCACCAGTGGTGTAGTCGTAGCAGTAGACATCGTTGGTTGCGGTGTCGCTTGGGCCAACCGGCAGGTAGAGCTTGTTGTTCAGCTCGCCCCAGATACCGGCGTCGTTGGTTGCCCACTGCGGAATCGGGTGATCGGTCATCCAAGTGGACAGGTTCGAAGGGATCGGGGAGGTGATTGCAACGCCCTGGTCATCCAGACACTGCTGAGTGTCGTAGTAGCACATGCCAAGGAGGGTTCCAGAAGCGTTGCGAACTGGAATCATCGGGTACTGGTACTCGGTGGAAACAGGCTCATTGAGCGAGGTGCCCGAGCTGGTTCCACAGTAGTCGTTGGTTGCAGGGTTGTAGCAGCCGATGTAGCCGGTGGTGGAGAAGTAAATCTTTCCATCCATCGCCTGGGCACGACCGAAGGCGGTCGAGGTGCTGCGTCCGCTACCGGTGTTTGGCATCTGGAACTGTGGGTCGGTACATGCTGCCGCAGTCGCCATGTCGAAGCACATCAGCTTCCAGTTGTCAGCGTTAGGGATGTACAGCTTGGTTCCTACCTGAGCGGTGATGCCAAGGTCGTTGTAGTCAGACGAACCGTCGTTCTGCAGAGCCACGAACGGGGTGGAGCAGAGGCTTGGGTTACTGAAGTTGGAGAGGTCGATGCAGAGCATTCCAGGGTTCATGGTGCTGTTGTCGATGCCCTGTACCCAGGCGTGCTTGGTGGTTGCGTCCCAGAAGACCATCGATGCGTTTCCGGTGCCGTAGCCCGAGAAGCTTACGGTGCCTTCCCAACAGGCGTTTCCGGTTGCCTTCAGGTGGCAGTCATGACTATTTCCTGGTGGTTGTGGTGGTAGACGTTCAGAACGGCGTCGCCGGCGAATGCGATGTTGAAGCCGTCGCCGCCACCCGAGCCCTGGAACGAACCATTGGTCTCAACCAGGGTGCTGGCCGCGGTGGTAACAAACTGGTTCTTACCCTGAGAGTTGATGTTGCCTACGGTGCGGATACCCTTGACGGTCTTTAGGTCTGCCGGAGCAGTGGTGCTCCAGGTCTTGCCATCGGTGGTGTACTCAACCGACCAGCCCTCAGGGGCGGTGATGGAGTTGGTGTCCTGCAGCTGCAGCGACTGGTTGCTGAACATTGCGTAGACGGCCTGGCTAATAATGCCGGTGGTGAGCACAGGGCCGGTGCTGGAAACGTTGACCAGGTCGTTAGCCGCGATGCTGGTCTTGGCGTTTCCGTTGGTGTCGGTGACGGTGAGAGTGGTGGCGGCCATAGCTGCAACCGGGCTCAGCACCAGACCGATGGCCGCGATGCCGGCCAAAATCTTGGAGGAGTGCTTCATGGTTTCCTTTTTGGGTTCGTTTGGCTGGCGCTACTAACACACCAGTCCGATAGTCAAACTACCCAAGCGAAAAATGCGAAACCACGTAACAGGGGGTAACCCACAGGTTGGCCCAAAAAACTAGAGCAGATATTCGGTTACCCGACTATCGCCAGGGGCGTCTTTTGCCGCCCGTCCCGCGTGCGGCAACTCCTCAAGAATTGTTGCGGCGACGAGCGCGCTGAGTCACCGGGTCGGCTATCGGCGAACTCGCCACCAGGCGCTTGGTGTAGTCATCCTTAGGCGTAGTGAGGACATCGCGGGTTGGGCCGTGCTCCACGATTTTGCCGCGATGCATGACCATCACTCGGGATGCCACCTGGTCCACCACCGCTAGGTCGTGAGTGATGAACAAGCAGGCAAATCCGTATTCCTTCTGCAACTCGGCAAAGAGTTCGAGAACGCGAGCCTGCACGGAAACATCCAGTGCGCTGGTTGGCTCGTCAGCAATTACCAACTTCGGTCTGAGCGCGAGCGCCCTGGCTAGCGAGGCGCGCTGCCGCTGGCCACCCGAGAGTTCGTGCGGGAACCGATCGAAGTAATCGATTGGCAACTGAACGTCCGAAAGCAGTTTCTCTACCGCGGGCCTTGCCGCGTCCACGCTCTTTAAAATTCCATGCACCAGCATTGGCTCTGCGATGGCGGCACCGATGCTGAGCTGCGGGTTGAAGCTTGAGGCCGGGTCCTGGAAGACGAAGCCAACTTCGCGGGAGATCGACTTGAACGCCTTGGCCTTCGAGCGCACAGCGCTGACCCCCAGCACCCGGAGGGAGCCGCCGGTTGCCTTGGCGAGCCCCACCATCGCCCGCCCGATTGTGGTCTTGCCGGATCCGCTCTCACCCACCAGACCCAGCACCTCACCCTCGCGGATTTCAAAGCTCACTCCGTCAACAGCGCGATGGCCCGGCGCACCCAAGCGGCCAGGGTAGGTGACCTCGAGACCCTCGGCGGAAACCGCAACGGGAGCGCTGGATGCGACGACCGCGTTCGCGGGCCGCTGCCCGATGCGCGGAACCGCAGCTAGGAGGCGCTTCGTGTAGTCTTCCCGCGGCTTATCAAAAAGCTCGACCACAGGCGCCTGCTCAATCAGCTGCCCCTGGTACATGACCGCCACCCTGTCGGCGAGGTCTGCAACCACTCCCATGTTGTGAGTGATGATCAGCACGGATGCGCCGAGGTTGTCGCGGCATGCCCGCAGCAGGTCTAGAATCTCGGCCTGAACGGTCACGTCGAGGGCGGTGGTGGGCTCGTCAGCCAAAATGAGCTTTGGTTCAAGGACAAGCGCGCAGGCGATGACCACACGCTGCTTTTGACCGCCGGAAAACTGGTGCGGGAAGTAGTCCACCCGCTCCTCCGGATTGGGGATTCCAACCTGACCGAGGATCTCAATTGCCCGCCGGCGCGCGGCCGCTTTATCGAACTTTTCACCCTTGGGCGTGTGGGCGCGCAGACCCTCGATAATCTGCCAACCAACCGGGTAAACGGGGTTGAGCGCGGTGGAAGGCTCCTGGAACACCATCGCGGCAGCTTTACCGCGTACGGTTCTCAGTTGCTCTGGGTTCATCTTGAGTACATCGGCGCCGTTGAGATAGATGGCGCCTTTGGTAACCGCGGTCTCCGGCAGAAGTTCCAGGACAGACCTTGCGGTAACCGACTTACCGGAACCGCTCTCCCCCACCACGGCGAGAATTTCGCCCGGCTGCACCTGCAGGTTCACGCCCTTCACGGCGTTGACGGTGCCCTTGTCGGTGGCGAATGCAACCTGCAGGTTCTGAATGTCCAGGACTGGCTTAGGCATTTGCAACCACCTCGGCAATCTCCTGCTCGTCCAGATTGGCTGCGCCTCGGGAGCGCAACCTGGGGTCCGCGAGGTCGTTAAGGCTCTCGCCAACCAGCGTTATGCCAAGCACAACGAGCACGATTGCTAGTCCTGGGAAGACCGAGGTCCACCAGATTCCCGCCGAGACGTCTGCAACCGAACGGTTCAGGTCGTAGCCCCACTCCGCGCCCATCGTTGGGTCTATACCAAAGCCCAGGAAGCCGAGGCCGGCCAGGGTGAGGATTGCCTCTGATGCGTTGAGGGTCATGATTAGCGGCAGGGTGCGGGTGGAGTTTTTGTAGATGTGTTGGAACATGATGCGCAGATGGCTCGCGCCAATGACTCTCGCGGACTCAACGAATGCCTCGGTCTTGCAGCGAAGCGCCTCGGCCCTAATGACCCTGAAGTACTGGGGAATGTATACGGCCGTGATGGAGGCCGAGGTGGCCAGGATTCCAGAGAACAGACCGCTTCTTCCGCCACTGATGACGATTGACATGGAGATTGCCAGCAGCAGCGACGGGAAGGCGAAGACGGCGTCTGCGATTACAACCAGCACGCGGTCAAGCCATCCACCAAAGTAACCGGAGACTAGTCCGAGAATCACCCCGGCGAAGATAGACATGGCAACCGCGAACACGATCACGAGAAGCGCGGTCTGGCTTCCCCACAGCACGCGGCTCAGCACGTCCATGCCACCCACGGTGGTGCCGAGCAGGTGCTTGGCGCTTGGTGGCTGCTGCGAGCCAAAGTAGGTCTTGCCAATCTGAAGCTGCGCAAATCCGTAGGGAGCGATGAGCGGCGCCAGCAGAGCCATTAGCACGAAGAATACCGTGAGGATAAGGCCGGTGATGAGCATGCCTCGCTGGACGCCTCGGCTACCGCGGGTGCGGCAAAAATCCCGGACGAGAAGAAATTATTCAGCGCGCGCATCAGTACTTGATCCTCGGGTCGATGATGGCCGCAAGTACGTCCACCAGGAAGTTGGTGACCGCCACAACCACGGCCAGAAGTGCAACGATTCCTTGAACTGCAACAAAATCGCGCGCGCTCAGGAAGTGAGCCAGTTCGAAGCCGAGACCCTTCCACTCGAAGGTGGTCTCGGTCAGCACAGCACCACTGAGTAGAACGGCAATCTGCATTCCAACCACCGTGATCACCGGAATCAGGGCAGGCCGGTAGGCGTGCTTTGTCACCAGGCGGTACTCGCTCACACCGCGCGAGCGAGCCGCGTCAACGTAGTCGTTATTCAGCGTGCCAATCATGTTGGTGCGCACCAGCCGCATGAACACTCCGGCGGTCAGAAGTCCAAGGGTGAGGGCTGGCAGCACAGCGTGACTGAGCACGTCCAGAATCAGTGTTGGGTCGCCGGTTCGCAGGGCATCGATGAGGTAGAAACCGGTTGCCCCCGGAACCGAGGAGATGAGCAGCTCGTCGGTGAGCGAGGCACGGCCCGCGATCGGGAGTATCGGAAGGAAGACACCGAACACCAGCTTTAGCAGCAGACCCACGAAGAAAACCGGGGTGGCGTAGGCGAGGATGCCGAAGATTCGCGCACCCGCATCGGTCTTGGTGTCGCGGCGATGCGCGGCCAGCATGCCGAGAGGAATACCAACCAGGAGGGCCACTATTACGGAATAAACGGTGAGTTCCACGGTGGCCATTCCGTAGGTGGCTAGAACCTCACCGATGCTCTGATTTGTGGTGAGGGTGCGACCAAAGTCGCCGCGGGCAATCTGTCCCAGGTATTCGAGGTACTGGGTGAGCACAGGGCGGTCGTAACCCGCCGAGTGAATGCGGGCTGCCAGCTGGGCCGGCGATAGCCTGCCGCCGAGGGCCGCCGTGATTGGGTCACCGATGGCTCGCATGACGAAGAACACCATCGAAACCAAAATGAAAATGGTTGGGAAGATGAGCAGGAATCGAACCACCAGATATCTGAGCAGTGGCGACTTGATGAATCCGAGTTTCAATCCTGTGTCCTCATCGACGGTTGCGGAATTTGAATCTAGCAAATTTGAAGGTTGGGGGCCGAAACTAGTTCGACCCCCAACCCAAATTGCCTAACCTACTTGGTTAGCGATGCGAAGCGGAACTTGAAGGATGGGTCGAGGACCACGCCCTTCACGCTCTTGCCAGCAACAACAACCTGCGAACCCTGAAGCAGTGGCAGGGTCGAGAGGTCCTTGGCAACCAGTGCCTGGATCTGCTCGATGTCCGCGGTGCGCTTTGCAGCGTCAGGCTCAACACCCTGTGCGGTGATGAGGCTGTCAACTGCAGGGTTGTCGTAGTGGTTTGCCAGGAAGCCGCCGTGCAGGAAGAACGGAGTCAACCAGTTGTCTGCATCGGAGTAGTCAGGGAACCAACCCAGCTGGTACAGAGGGTAGGCGTCCGCGGTGCGCTCCTTGGAGTAGGTGACCCAGTCGGTTGACTGAATGTTCACCTTGAACAGGCCGCTGGCCTCGAGCTGACTCTTGATGAGCGCGTACTCGTCGCCAGACGATGGGCCGTAGTGGTCCGGTGCCCACTGAATGTTCAGAGTGACCGGTGCAGTAACGCCGACCGCGGTGAGCAGGGCCTTGGCCTTGGCAACATCCGGGGCGCCGTTAGTTCCGTAGAGGTCCTTCAGCACGGTGGTTGCGCCTGGGATGCCGGTTGGAACGTAGCTGTAGAGCGGGGTGTATGTGCCCTTGTAAACCTGGTCACCGATGGCCTGGCGGTCAACGATGTTTGCAATCGCCTGGCGAACGGCGAGCGCCTTAGCAGGGTTTGCGTCCGCGGTCTTGGCACCGAAAGGCATGGTGTCGAAGTTGAACACGATGTAGCGAATCTCGCCACCGGGACCCTTGTGCACGGTCACGTTGGAGTCGCTCTCCAGCGATGCGATGTCGGTTGCAGACAGGCTGCGCGACGCCACATCGATGTTGCCCTTCTGGACATCCAGCTTCAGGTTGCTGGCATCGGTGTAGTACTTCAGGTTTACAACGCTGTTGGCGGCCAAACCGAGGTTGCCCTGGTAGCCGTCAAACTTCTTGAAACCAACCAGCTCGTTCTTCTTGTACGAGGTGATGTCGTACTGGCCGGCGAATGGGTGCGCCTTCGCGATTGCCTCGTCAGCCATGATCTTGTCGGCAGGGAAAACCTGCTCGTCAACGATTGGGCCGGCTGGGCTCGAGAGGGTTGCAGGGAAGGTCTGGTCGTTTGCGTTCTTCAGGTGGAACACAACGGTGGTGTCGTCGGTGACCGAGACGCTGGCCAGGTTCCACAGCAGCGATGCGGGACCGTTAGGGTCATTGATTTTGATCTCACGGTCGATGCTGAACTTAACGTCCGAGGCGGTCAGGTCGTGTCCGTTTGCGAACTTCAAGCCCTTCTTGAGAACAACCGTGTAGTCGGTTGGCGAGGTGAAGGAAGCCGATACGGCGATGTCAGGCGAGACCTCGGCCTTGCCCTGTACCGAGTTCAGCAGGAATGGGTAGACCTGGTTTACGAGCGCGAACGATCCGTTGTCATACTCGCCGGCTGGGTCTAGGGACACAACCTGGTCGGTGGTTCCAACCGTGATGGCGGCTCCGGTGCTGACGCTGGCGCAGGCGGTGAGGCTTGCAACTCCTAGGGTGGACACAACGCCCAGCCCGAGGAGGCGCAGGCCAAGATTTGTTGGCTTGCTCATGGTTCTCCTTTGAACGAACCGGCCGAATGCCGGCTGCTTCGCCAGTCTATTGGGGCGAAGAACAACCTTTACAGGGCATCGGCGATTGTTACTGGAAGTTAACAAAGCGTGGTTTCGGCTAGATTTAGGTCATGCGCCTACACGTAGCCAACCACCCGCTGATTACCCACAAGCTCACCGTCCTGCGCGACAAAAACACCCCATCGCCGGTGTTCCGTCAGTTGGTTGAAGAGTTGGTTACGCTGCTGGCCTACGAGGCGACACGTGATGTTCGGGTTGACCAGATTACGGTGGAAACACCGGTGACCACGGCCACGGGAGTTGCGCTCTCGCACCCGCGCCCGCTGATTGTTCCGGTCTTGCGAGCGGGCCTAGGCATGCTTGAGGGAATGGTCAAGCTCCTGCCAACCGCCGAGGTTGGGTTTCTGGGAATCAAGC
>JBJTNC010000138.1:0-6864 GCA_046073865.1 Micrococcales bacterium
CAGCTGCTCGCTGAGGCGAACCAGGTTGCCGCGGGACTTGCTCATGGCCGAGCCGTTCATCAACACCATGCCCTGGTTGAGCAGGCGGGTGAATGGCTCCTCGAAGTCAACGTAACCCAGGTCGTGTAGAACCTTGGTGAAGAATCGGGCGTAGAGCAGGTGAAGGATTGCGTGAGTTACGCCACCCACGTACTGGTCAACCGGCGCCCACTTCTTGGCCTCGGCTACATCGAAGGCAACCTCCTCGCTGTTTGGCGAGAGGAAGCGCAGGAAGTACCAGGAAGAATCCACGAAGGTGTCCATGGTGTCGGTGTCACGCTTGGCCGCTCCACCGCAGTTTGGGCAAGAGACATTCACCCAGTCGGAGGCGGCGCCGAGGGGTGAAGTGCCCTTTGGCGAGAGGTCGAGACCCTCTGCGCTTGGCAGTTCAACCGGTAGCTGCGATACCGGGACGGGCACCTCACCGCAGTTGTCACAGTGGATGATTGGGATTGGGGTTCCCCAGTAACGCTGACGCGAGATGAGCCAGTCGCGAAGTCGGAAGTTCTTGGCGGCCTTGCCCTTGCCGGCGGACTCCAGGGTGGCGGTCATCTTGGCAATTGCCTCGGCCTTCGAAAGACCGTTCAACTCACCGCTGTTTACCAGTACACCCTCGCCAACCGTTGCGAAGCCAAGCTCCACAGGGTTACCCTCGCCGGTGTCTACAACCTGGCGGATTGGAAGGTCAAATGTCTTGGCAAAGTCCCAGTCGCGCTGATCGTGCGCGGGAACAGCCATGATGGCGCCATGACCGTAGTCAGCTAACACGTAGTCGGCCGCCCAGATTGGCAGACGCTCGCCGTTGACAGGATTGATGGCGTAGCGCCCTGTGAAGATTCCGGTCTTCTCACGCTCGGTGGAGAGACGCTCGATGTCGTTGCTCTGCTTGACGATGTCGAGGTAGTTGGCGAACTCGGCCTGAATCTCAGGAGTGCTATCGGCTACCAGCTCCGCAGCCAGCGGGGCGTCGGCAGCAACCACCATGAAAGTTGCGCCGTGCAGGGTGTCTGGGCGGGTGGTGTAAACCGTTACCGGCTCAACACGGCCCTCGATCTCAAACTGAACATCGGCGCCGTGGGAGCGGCCAATCCAGTTGCGCTGCATGGAAATAACCTTGGATGGCCAGTTGCCCTCGAGGGTGTCGAGGTCATCCAGGAGCCTGTCGGCGTACTCGGTCACCTTGAAGAACCACTGGGTCAGCGCCTTCTTGGTCACAACGCTGTCGCAGCGCTCGCAAAGCCCGCCAACCACCTGCTCGTTGGCAAGCACGGTCTGGCAGGAGGGGCACCAGTTGACCATCGAGTTCTTGCGGTATGCGAGACCCTTCTTGTAGAACTCGAGGAACAGCCACTGGTTCCAGCGGTAGTAGATGGGGTCGCAGGTGCGCAGCACTCGGTCCCAGTCGAACGAGCAGGCGTAGCGGCGCATCGATGTGCGCTGCTGCTCAATGTTGTCGTAGGTCCAGCCGCGTGGGTCGAGCCCGCGCTTGATGGCGGCGTTCTCGGCGGGTAGGCCGAAGGCATCCCAGCCAATTGGGTGCATGACATTGAAGCCGCGCTGCACCCAGTAGCGAGCGATCACATCACCCAGAGCGTAGGCCTCCGCGTGCCCCATGTGGAGGTCTCCCGACGGGTAGGGAAACATGTCCAGCACGTACTTCTTGGGGCGCTGGTCGCCATCCTTGCCAGACGCGAACGGGCGCAGGTCGTCCCACACCGGGAGCCACTTGTCCTGGATGGAGTTGATGTCGTAGACGCGCTCTTCTTGATTGCTCATTTGCTCACTTGCTTGCATCGCTGGCGTGGCGCCAGGGAAGGAAAAATGACGGCGAAACCGTGCTACAAGGCTACCAAACGTGAGCCGAAAAGGTTGCTAGGACCAGGGGTCTTCGGCACCGATGGCGGCCAGCAGCGCTCGCGCCTTGAGCCTGGTCTCGGCTAGTTCGGCCTCGGGGATGCTGTCAATGGTTATTCCTCCGCCGACTCCAACGGACACGCGATCGCCATCGAAAATCAGCGAGCGGATCGTCATGGCGAGGTCCATGGTTCCATCGAGGCTGATATAGCCGCAGGCGCCGGAATAGGTGCCGCGGCTTACCCCCTCGAGCTCTGCGATCAGCTGGCAGGCTCGAATCTTAGGAGCGCCTGTCATGGACCCACCCGGGAAGACGGACTCGAGGAGCTTGCCAAGTGTGGTGCCCGGAAGGAGCTTGGCCGTGACGGTCGATACCAGCTGGTGCACGGTTGCGTACGGTTCAACAACGAACAGGTCTGTCACCGATACGGAGTCAACCTCCGACACCCTGGCCAGATCGTTTCGCATCAGGTCAACGATCATTAGGTTCTCGGCCCGTTCCTTCTGATTGCTGGCCAGTTCGAACGACTGCTCCGCATCCAAGACAGGGTCATCAAAGCGCGGCCTGGTTCCCTTAATCGGTCGGGTCACGGCAATTCTCTGCGCGTCAACCGTTAGGAATTGCTCGGGTGAGCTGCACACCAGTGCCCGATCGCCGAAACGGATGAAAGCCGCGTATGGCGCCGGGTTAGCGTGCCGCAACCTGAGAAAAACCGCCAGGGAATCGGTGCGATGCTCAAAATCAAGCCGATTTGTGAGGCACAGCTGATAGACATCTCCCAGTGCAATGTAACGCTGCGCGGCCTCGATCAGCTTGAGGTAGCCGCTCGGGTTGTGTGCCATTCGCACGAGTCGCGCGGGGGCGTCACCGCGATGCTTGAGCAAATGACCAAGCCTTCTGCCACCGGCAAGCGAGAGCCGCAGCAGGGCTCCGCTGACCCACTCATCGAAGTGGCTCTGACTGCGGAAGTCGCCAATCAGCCAGATGCGCCTGCGGTCGTGGTCGAAGACAACCGCCTCATTGGCGCGCATCCAGCTTCCCGTCAGCTTTGAGGCGTCTAGCGGGTCCGGCCAGTAGTCGAACCAACCCACCAACCCCGGTCGCCAACTGAAGGGTAAATTCTCCGCCGAGTCTTGCGCCTGGGATTCGTCAATGAGCTCTAGAGCCTCTGCGGCTCCGTAGACCTCGTGTTCTGGCGCGTGACCGAGCACGCTGAATCGCTCCGAGTGGTGGTGTTCACGATCAAGCCAGAAGGCGTAAGGGTCTGAGGAATAGAGCGTCACAAAAACGTCGGCGGGTTCAATCCAGGAGCGAATTTCGCGGCTAAAAAGCGTCACGATCCGGCCTCCTCTTCGTTCTCCGGCGCTGGCATTCCAAAGTTTCTCGATGCGTATTTGACGCAGGCATTTTGCCAATACTCTTAAGGTAGCGGTCAGGCGCAAGCCTAACTGACTTACCACGAAAGTTTAGGCGGGCATCGATGCTGGAGGGCGAATTCTTTCGCTTCGAGGACGGGTCGCTGGTGCTGTGCCGCGATGCCATCTCCGAACTGCATCTTGCCGTGGCCGACTCCTGGCTTGTTGAGGACGGCAAGGTTCGGAGTCTCGAGGCGCACTTTGAGCGGTTCGAGCGCTGGGTTTCCGCGGCGAGCCCCCGCCTGGCACCCCAGCTTGACGCCTTCTTCGAACTCGTTTCGGCGGCCATCCCAACCAGCGGTAGATACTTCCCCCGTATTGAACTGCATCAGGCCACCAGCGATGGGCTACTGCCAAGCGACACACTCTTTCTTAGGCTGAGAACCGCCCCCGAGCAGCTTGGAGCTGTTCGCCTATGGACGCTGGATGAACCGGACCCGCGGTCAAATCCAGCAGTCAAGGGTCCCGACCTCAGCCTGTGCATGCAGTTGCGTCGGAAGGCCCAGTTGCACGGCGCCGATGAAACCGTGCTGGTTGACTCTGATGGCTACGTCATTGAGGGTGCGCTCAGCTCAATCGTCTGGTGGCGCGGTGACGTGCTCTGCTCGAGCAACTCCGATACCAGTTGGCTACCAAGCATCACCCGGGCCGAGGTCTTCGAGTTGGCGAAGAGCGCCGGATTCGAGACCAGAGTGGAACGGGTTCGCCCCGATGACTTGCGCGGCTGCGAGATTTGGGCGCTCTCTTCGCTGCAGGGCATCCGCCCGGTTGTTGAATGGCAGCAGATTGGCGATGACATTGGTCCGGCCACACACCTGGAGACTTTTCAGCGCAGGCTTCGCATGCTGGCGAGAGTGATTGAGTAGCCCGCATGAACGCTTTTATCTCCTGGCTACTTGAGTCTGTTCAATCCCTGGATTGGCTGCTGCGCGACCTGATAGCACTTTTCGCCATCGCAGCGGAAACCACCATCGGTGTTGGCGTGATCATTCCCGGCGACACGGTGGTGTTCGTGGCTGGAACCGCGGTGAGTGCGCCCTTGGACTTCGCGCTGCTCTACATTTTTGTGCTGGTCGGCTCATTCTGCGGAGAGTCGCTCGGCTTCTGGCTTGGACGAAAGTTTGGTGGACCCATTCGCCGCTCCGCGATCGGCCGCAAGATCGGTGAACGCAATTGGGAGATGGCGGACGTCTTTGTTGAAACCCGCGGAGGCCTGGCGGTTGCGGTGAGCCGTTTCCTGCCCGTGCTTCACTCCGTGGTTCCGGTTGCCACTGGTATGACGCGCCTGCGCTACCGAGTGTTCATCGCCTGGACAATGGCCGCCTGCAGCATCTGGGCTGCCGTATATCTGGGAATCGGTTACGCGCTGCACAGGACCTACGACATCTGGTTGGGGCGGCTCAAGTTTGGTGGCGTCATTTTTGCCGTCGTGGTGGTTCTGGTTGTGGCGGCAATCACGCTTGTGAAGCGCCGACTCGAGCGCTCGGCCGAGGCGATGGTTGCCCAGGGCGAGGCCGAACTTGCCATAGTTGAAACCGAGACCAGCGAGGGTTTGGAGTAGTCGTGTGCGGACGTTTCGTGGTGGCCAAGACCAGTGGTCAGATTGCAACCATCTTCGAGGTTGACGAGGTCATCGATGACCTGCCGCTCAGCTACAACGTTGCGCCAACCAATCGGGTGCCCATCGTGGTTGACCGAGCCTTTGAAAAGGATCAGGATGGCGCGCCACTTGGCGACATCTCACGCGAACTACACGCGGCCCGCTGGGGTCTGGTTCCGCGCTGGAGCAAGAGCCCCGGCGATGGCGCCCCGCTGATCAACGCCAGGATGGAGACGGTGCTGGAGAAGCCGTCCTTCAAGGACTCCGTTGTAAGGAGACGCTGCCTGGTGCCCGCATCCGGCTACTACGAGTGGGTGGTGAACGCCGATGGCAGCAAGCAGCCCTACTACGTGAACGCCGGGTCCGACGGCATGTTTGGGTTTGCCGGGATATTCGAGTGGTGGGCGGATCCCGCCAAGAAGCCCGGAGATCCGGGACGCTGGTTACTCTCGACCACCATCCTCACCAAGCCGTCCGCACCAGAGTTGGCCCACATCCACGAGCGGAACCCGGTCTTCCTGAGCGGCGACACCCTTGATGTCTGGTTGGACTCCTCCATCGAGGGTGACCGCGACCTGCTGGCTGCCATTGCTCACGACTCGGACCTTGTTGCCGGCGACGCCCTTTTCCACCGTGTTGACTCCGCCGTTGGCCGGGTCTCCAGCAGCGGCCCGGAGCTGATTCGCGCCATCTGAAGCCTTCCTAGGCAACCTTCAACCTCTGCTTGAGGTGACTTTCTATAAATGTCTGGGCATCCTCGTACACTCTTAACATTCGAACAAATGTTCGAAATAGAGTTGAATACCGCCTCAACCGAATCCCGCTGAAAACGCGGTTCGGCCGGTGGCGCAAGAGGGAAAGAGGCACAGAATGGTGCGTGTTGAGGAGTCCGTGGAGGTCTCCGTAAATCAAGTGGGCGAACCCATTGGGTTTCGCTGGCGGGACGAATGCTATCTGGTGACAAACCACCCGGTGCGCTGGTTTGCCCGCAAGGAGTGGTGGGTTGAGTCCGCTCGCGCCTACCGCGGAATCGGCGCCGGCGTGCTGGAGACCGAGATGTGGCGGCTCAGCGCAGACTGTCCAACCGGAGTGATGTACTTCGAGCTAATCCACAATGTTTCCTGCGATGCCTGGCGGCTGGAGCGCGTCTTCTCATGACCGACTTCACCCATCTGCACGTGGCCTCAGCCTTTTCCGGGCACTACGGGGTCACCCGTCCGGAACACCTTGCTGAGGCCGCCCACGCGATGGGTGCAAGCGCTAGCGCCGTAACAGACCGCGATGGCCTGTACGGCGCGGTCAAACACATTGGCGCATGCCTCGAATTAGGAATACAGCCAATCGTTGGGGTGGATCTGGCCATTCTCGACTCCGAATCCAAGCCCATCGGCAGGGCAACCGTGCTTGCCCACGGAAGAAACCGTGGCGTGGGTTGGGCCGCCCTCTGCAGGCTGGTGAGCCAGTCGCATCGCTACGGCAAGAAACGGCCCATCGGCTTAACCATCGAAGAACTGGCGCAGGCCGTGCAACGCGGTGACGAGGAGACCGGCTACCAGGCGGTTGCAACCGTGCTGCTTTCCCCGGACAACCCGTTCGGGCGGCTAGCGCTGGGCGCAAACAGGGAATCTGCGCTGAATGCTCTGGAGCAGTGGCGGCGGCTCTTTGTTGCACACGGCAGCGTTGCGGTAGAAATCACCAGCCTGCTCACCCGCCCGGGAACGGAGTGGTCCACGATTCAGGCAACCAGGTTGCTGGAGCTAGCGGATGCGCTTGGCATACCCGCGGTGCTAACCAATTCGGTTCGCTACCTCTCCCCCGATGACGCACTAACCGCGGACGTCCTCGACGCGGCGCGCCACCTGGAGCCACTCGGCATGTTTCAGCCCCAACCAAACGCCCAGGCCTGGCTGAAGCCCGCCGAAGCCATGGAGGCGCTGGCGCTGGAAATCTGCCGC
>JBJTNC010000139.1:0-5300 GCA_046073865.1 Micrococcales bacterium
CCAACCGGCGAGCGCCGCCTCGTTGCGTCGTTCACTTTGGACAGCTCCCACGGCAACCAGGTCATCAACTGACTCTTCGAGTAGCTCCCAGGGCGATGGATTGTCGTGCCTTTCCGGCATCGCTTCGCAAACCGCAAAAGCTGCGTTGAAAAGCCTGGGGTTTTCACGCGCGAACCGAAGATAACAAAGCCCTAGTTGCTCAAACCTGCTCAGGCAGTCCTCCAAAGTCATGTCGTGGGCCCCGAGTCCACCGAGAGACTCGATGCAGTACCCCGCCAACAGCTCCCTGGCCCGCTGGCTAACCTGCGCCTTGAGGTGCGCGAGGTCTTGAAAATGTCGAAGCGCTGCTGCGGGAGAAACCTTGGTTTCGCGAGCAAGGTCACGGATGCTCAGTGCATCAAAGCCTGAGTTGTTCGCCTTCTCCACCCCGGCGTCGAGCAAGTCGTTCTTGAGGTTGCCGTGATGGTAGGCGGTGTTTGTCATTACTATATGTTGACACTGTTTACATCATCCAGCAATAATGTAAACAGTGTTTACATTAGGAGGAAACGTGCAGGCCAACGATTCGGAGAATTGGGCGGTTGTAACCGGCGCAAGTGACGGCATTGGCCGAGCACTCTCCCTGGTGCTGGGAGCCAAGGGCTACAGCGTGATTGCCGTCGGGCGTAGCGAAGCCAAACTCATGGCGCTTGAATCCTCGTTCACCGGCTCGGGCAAAATCCTTACTCACTCAGTGGATCTCAGTGTGCCTGGTTCCGCTGCAGTTCTAGAGAGTCTTGTCGCAGGTAAGAACGTCACTGTATTTGCTCCAGCCGCAGGCTTCGGCAGTAGCGGCAACTTCACAGGTCTAAACCTACAAAATGAACTATCGATGATCGATGTGAATTGCCGAAGCGTTGTGGAACAGACACAATGGTTCGCTCAAGCCTTCGCCGCTCATGGCACGGGTTCTATAGTGCTGTTTTCATCTCTATTGGGAACAGCCGGCGCGGGTACATCTGCCGTGTACGCGGCAACAAAAAACTTCATTCACGCGTTCGCCGAGGGCCTGCGGCAAGAGCTGAAAAAATCTGGTGTCAACGTACTCACGGTTTGCCCCGGGCCAACCACCAGTGGTTTTGCCCAGGTCTCCCAGATGACATACTCCGGTGCCGACACCGCCGAAGATGTTGCCAAGGGAATCGTTAGAAGCATCAGCAAGAATGGAACGATTTACCCAGCGCCACGTGCAAGATTGCTGGGATTCACCCTTGGAACGGTACCCAGGTCTCTGCGGGTTGGAATTCTTACCAGCGTCATGAGCGGGCTCCAGCAGAAACACTAATCCAGTACAGAGTCCGCAACGTCTTGGACTACGCCCTTGGTTTCTCCAAGTCACCAAGGTGAGTGTGCTTGAAGCTGGTTGCATACTTCAGGCCATAGCCAAACATTCTGTCCCAGCCGATGTGTCCAAACCAAATGGCGCCGATCGCTGTGGCCAACTGCGATCCACTTGCCAATCCCAGGGTTGTGACCATTGCCGCCACGGGGTACGAGTGCCCCAGGTTATAAACAATCGAGCCGATTTTTGTGTTTTTCAGATAGCCGAGCATGAAGACATCTGGAACCAAAAGCAATAGCGGGTAGAGCCACCAAGCCTGGTGCAGGGTGGCAAAGAACGCGATACTTGCCACAAAAAGCACTGCTCCCTCGATGCGCAGCACCCAGCGCGGCCAACCCACCGCAGTTGCGACAAATTTACTAGTTGTCATTTCAGGCCTTTCCTAACACTGTTAGGAAGATGCTAACATCGTCACATGACTTCACGCAAAACCGTAACCCGGCAGGCAATTTGCGCCGCGGCCAAACGGATTGTTGAAGATCAGGGTCTGGGAGGCCTCTCAATGCGAACCCTGGCAAGCGCACTCCAAATCAAGGCCCCCAGCCTCTACGATCACGTCAAGAACCGCGATGAAGTTGTGGCGCTGGTTCAGGCCGAGGGATTAGCGGACTTTGGCGCGGGCTTTGCGGCGTGCGGAAACTCAGTTGAAGCGAAGGTGCTCTTTTACAGGCGCTGGGCGTTGGAGAACAGGCACCTTTACCCAGTGGTATTTCAAGAGTTTCTGCACCGAGACCTGCTTCCAGAGGGTCTCGAGCTCAAGGTTCTCAGCCAGGTGGTTGAGACCGTTGGCGGTTCACACGTTGAGGCCAGGGTGGTGTGGGCGCAACTGCACGGCTTGGTTGACCTAGAGCTTCACGGGCGACTTCCACAAGATGCCGACATAGACGCAACCTGGAGCCAGGTGGCTCGAAGCCTCTCCGCTGGCAGGTCTTAGCGATTTGTCCAAACCGAAACTAGACTCGCAACATGTTTACCTCTCTTTTCCTCAACATGTCCGTCACCGAACTGGCAAAGTCCAAGGAGTTTTTCGCGGCTTTGGGCTTTGAGTTCAATCAGCAGTTCACCGATGACCGCACCCTATGCCTGAAGGTCAGCGATGGCGTTCTGCTCATGCTCTCGGACAGGGAAAAATTCAAGGGCTTCATCGATGCTAAAGAGATAGCAGCCTCCAACACCACCGAGGCAATCTTGTCGTTTTCATGCGCCAGCGCGGACCAGGTTCGCGAACTCAGCGAGAAGGCGTTTGAGTTGGGCGCGCGTCGGGTGAACGAATTTGAAGATCACGGCTTCATGATCAGCTGGGGCTTCGAGGACCTAGACGGCCACCTGTGGGACCTCTTCTGGTTCAACCCCGATCACAAGGCCTAGGCCTTTAGCGCCAACATAAACTGACCGCCGCCAGGGTTTACCTGGACCGTGAAACTCTCACCGGGAGCCAGCCTGCTTAGCCTGTCGAGCAGCCACTCCCCCGCGGCCTCGGCATCGCGCTTATCGGAGAAGTTAGCCACAATCTCGCGGCCGCCCTTGCGGGTTAGCCGCTCAACAACCTCAAAAATAGGCGATGGGTCTCCGGCCACAAGGTGGTCCGGCCACGGCACAACGGGGGCAATCTTGCCCTTCATGGTGTTGCAGGCGCGGTGGGCGAGGCGCTCAACCGAGGCGTCTTTCTTAGCCTTTGCCGGTGCGTAGTTGTCAACGCTTGGGCCAAGGTCTGCGTTGACCGACGCATCTGGGTCTACCGGCTTATCGCAAAGCCAGCAGGTCCAGTTATCGCGGCTACCAACCGTGTTCAAATCGCTCATGAGCCAAGGTTACTTGGCGGCTAGTCTACTCCGCGACAACCGGTGCGGCGCCGTGGATGGCAACGCGCTTTGGAAGCGCGAACACCAGAACCAGCGCAACGGCTGCCAGGATGGCCGATGCCAGCATTGCGTTCACCGCGCCGTCGTGGAACTGGTTGGCCACGTCGGCAGGGCCCTTGATGAGAGCAGGGTGAATGGAGTTGAAGAGGATAGAGGCGATTGCCGCAATTCCAATGGCGCTTCCCATGCGCTGCATGGTCTGCACAACACCGCTGGCAGAACCCGCCTCGGCGTTGTCCACCGTGGCAACGATGAACTGCACGTTTGGAGCCAGGAAGATTCCGTTTCCGGCACCGGCAACAAACACCGCAGGGAGCAGAATCCAGTTGTTTAGGTCACCCACTGCAACCGTGCTAAGGATCAGCCAGATTCCAGTGAGGCCAACAACCATCACCACGGCACCGATGATCAGCACGTTCCGGCCGATCTTGGCGGCCCACTTGGAGCTCTGCGCCGAGAAGATAGCGGTAGCGATGGCAAACGGCAGGGTGAGCAGGCCGCTCTCGAGAGCAGTGTGGCCTAGGCCCGCCTGCCAAAGCAGCGAGAGCGTGAAGAAGATGGATGTGAATGCCGCAAAGTAAACCAGTGCAAGAATCACTCCGAAGGTGAAGCTGGCGTGGCGGAAGAGGCGTGGCGGCACCAACGCCGAGCCACCGCGGCGAGTGTACAGAACCTGCCAGCCACCAAAGATGACCAGGCCAACTAGGCCAGCGGTCATGGTCCACCAGGTCCAGGCTGGCCAGCCGTCCTGCTGACCCTCGATCAGTGGGTACAGCACCGCGATTAGCGCGGCACTCAGGATGGCAACGCCAAGCCAGTCCATGCGGTTGGTGCGGTCGGCGTGGGCATCGCCGCTGGGCAGGAGGCGGATTGCGAAGATGCACACCGCGATACCGATTGGCAGATTCACGAAGAACACCCAGCGCCAGCCCTCAGCCTCGCCGAATGCCTGAATCAGCAGACCACCGGCAATCTGGCCGATGGCGCTTGAAAGACCGATGACCGAACCCATGATGGCGAACGCTTTGCCGCGGTCGCGACCCTGGAACAGCAGCTGGATGTAGGACCCGACCGCTGGAACGAAGATTCCACCGGCAAGACCCTGCACCAGGCGACCCACGGTGATGTCAAAGTCGTTTTGAGCAAAGCCACAGTAGGCGCTTGCCGCGGTGAACGCAGCGGCACCGATGATGAATACCCACTTGTGGCCGTAGCGGTCGCCCATACGCCCGGCTGGAATGAGCGCAAGACCGAAGGTGAGGGCGTATCCGGACACGATCCAGGACAGCGTTGACTCCGAGGAGTGCAGGCTGTTGCGGATTGAAGGGAGCGCAACGTTCACGATGGTGGCGTCAACGAGCGCCATAAACATTCCACCGAGGAGCACCGCGAGGGCAAGCCAGGATTTTCTAGGCGTGGCAGGGAAGGGTGCGTTCACAAGGTTGGTCATGAACACCCTAATCCGGTTTGGTCTTCATTTATTCCCGCGGTTGCCTAGACTCGGAGTCATGAAGTTGAACAGCGACGTTACAACGCTCATTGCGCTCTTTGCAATCGTGAATCCAGTCACGGCGATTCCGGTGTTTTTGGCCATCGTCTCCGGGCTCACCGGCAAGCAGAAGACGAGACTCGCTCTCAAGACGGCACTGGTGGCAGGGCTCACGCTGTTCATCGCCTATTTCCTGGGAAACGTTATTCTCAACTTCCTCAGCATCCAGCTAGACGCATTCAGGATCGCGGGTTCGTCGGTGATTGCCGCTTTTGGCTGGAAGATGGCCATGGGCAAGGGCTTGGAGAAGCCTGACGGCCCGGTCTCCGGAGCAGCAATCGTTCCACTCGCAATCCCCCTGATGGCCGGACCCGGAGCAATCGCCACTGTCATCGCGCTCGGAAACTCCGATGAGGGCTTCGCGCGGCTGGCCAACATGGTGATCATCGTGGCGCTCACGGCGCTCACCTTTCTGTTTCTGCTGGCGTCGGCACCCATCGAAAGGCTTCTTGGCGAGACCGGGCTGATGGTGGTTAGCCGCATCCTGGGCCTGCTGCTCATCGCCATC
>JBJTNC010000140.1:0-2503 GCA_046073865.1 Micrococcales bacterium
CTCGGTCATGCCGGCAAAGTAGTTTGAACCCGCGGAACCCGTCATGTCGAGCATGTCAACGATTGCGAACGCCATCGCGGCGCCCGGGATGAGGAACAGCCAGCAGTAGTCGTAGAAGAAGGTGAGGTCGCCGTTTGGGGATGGCATCGTGAGGATAATCATCGCTGGGATTGCCCAGATTGCCACGAGGGTAAGCATCGGGGTGACCCTGGTTGCTCCGTACATCGCCACTCGAACCGCGGTCTCCTCAACAGTGAGATTAACCAGGCCCTTCTTGCGGCGGTTTTTGTTTATGAGTATGGCTGTGGCAACGAGTGCGCCAATGCCGATGATCTTGAAGATCCCGTTCATGTGATTCCCCTCATTAGTCGATTGACGCAAAACTAGCACAGCCACCTGAAGTATCGAAGGTATGCCTTGCCTGAGTGTTGGCAGTGAATCTGGTGCCTTTTTCGGCTCAGCCCCTAAACTGAGGAAATGAGCAACGCAGCCACCCGTCAAGCCGCAACGATGTTTAGCGAGATTCTTGAAAAGGTAAAGGCCGAGGGGCTTCTGAAGAAGAAGCCCTCTTTTTACATCATCCGTCTGCTGGTAATCGGCACCCTGGCCT
The DNA here is from genome assembly GCA_046073865.1 of Micrococcales bacterium. Classification (GTDB taxonomy): domain Bacteria; phylum Actinomycetota; class Actinomycetes; order Actinomycetales; family Microbacteriaceae; genus Rhodoluna. The sequence goes on from JBJTNC010000140.1 coordinate 611, forward strand.
CTGGCCTCTGGGTTGCCAGCGGTTTCCTGGGCCAACTTGTTGCCCACGACTGGCCCTGGATTCTCCTGGGCTTTCTATTCGCGGGTCTGTTGGGAATCCTCAGCGCCCAGTTCGGCTTCATCGCCCACGAGGCCGCCCACCGTCAGATCTTCAGGTCCAACAAGGCCAACGACTGGATGGGTCTGGTTTTGGCCAACCTATTCGCCGGCCTTAGCTACGGATTCTGGCAGCGCAAGCACAACAAGCACCACCAGAAGCCCAACTTCATCGATGAAGACCCCGACATCAACATCCGTGTGCTCAGCTTCACGGTTGAGTCCCGCAACCGAAAGCGCGGATTCGAGCGCTGGTTGAGCAACCGACAGGGCTACCTGTTTCCGATTCTGCTGTTCTTCACCGGCTTCGACCTGCTGCTGGACAGCTTCAAGGGTCTGGCCCGCAAGGAGCGCTCGGCTGGAATCCGCGCTCTAGAGTTCTCGCTCATGCTGGTTAGGCAGATTGGCCCGTACGTCTTGATGGGCTGGTTCTTCGGCTGGCTCTGGGCCATTGCTCTCTGGATCTTCATGATGATGATCTTCGGCTTCTTCATGGGTGCGGCGTTTGCGCCAAACCACAAGGGAATGCCGCTCATCGAGAAGGGCTCCAAGATTGATTTCTTCTCGCGTCAGGTTCTCACCAGCCGCAACATCAAGGGCAGCTGGCTGAAGGACAACCTAATGGGTGGACTCAACTACCAGGTTGAACACCACCTCTTCCCATCGATGCCTCGTCCGCACCTGCGCAAGGCGCACGCGATTGTGGCTGACTTCTGCAGGGAGCGCGGCATTCCGCTCACCGAGATGAGCCTGATGGCGAGCTACGGTGTGGTTATGCGCTACCTGAATAAGGTGGGTCTGTCCAAGAACGCGGACCCGTTTGTTTGCCCGTTGGTAGCGCAGCTGCGCCCTATCTTCTAGGAGAGTGATGCAGATTTACACAGTAAACATTTGGGCGGTTCTGGTTGCCTCCGTGGTGCAGTTTGCGGTTGGCGCCATCTGGTTTGGTCCCAAAACCCTCTATCCGGTCTGGATTCGCGCCCTCGGACGCGAGGTTCCAACCGAGCGAGTCGAAATGTCCAAGGGCGAGACCGCGCTCATGTTTGGTGGCACCTACCTCGGTGGCTTCATCCAGGCCCTGACGCTCGCGCTGGTAATCACGCTTGCTAGAAACCTCGCACCGGGCTTTGGCTGGGCGCAGGGAGCGTTCTTCGGCTTCGTGTTCGGCGCCGGCTTCACCGCGTTCGGCTCGCTTTCGCACAGACTCTTTGGCCAGGCGGACTTCAAGGTATACCAAGCGGTCAAGGTTTGGTTGATCGAAGTAGGCCAGGATGTGACCGGCCTGATTCTTGCCGGCATCATCCTTGGTGCCTGGGTCTAGTGGCCAAGTCAAATAAGGCAACCGGGCCAAAGGTTGAGGTTCGCAACGTCAACGTGCCCGGCTGGACGGGCAGGGTTGATGCGGAGAAATACGAGGCCATGAAGTCTGCCCTGCTGCTGGTACTGCCAAGGCAGGCACCCGGGCTAACTCAGACAGAGATGCGAAACCGCGTTGTTTTCCACCTGCCGCAGCACCTGTTTCCTAACGGTGAAAAGGCCGACTGGTGGAGCAAGTGCGTTCAGCTAGACCTAGAGGCCGATGGAATCATCGAGCGTGAACGCAGTGCAAAGCCGCTGCGCTGGCACCGGATTTAGGTTTTTCAGAAGAGGATTAAACACTTGTGGCTCGGGACAATCCCGAGCCACAAGTGTTTAGCAAGCTGACTAGTGCTTGTGTCCGCCACACTGGCAGGATCCACCGCACTGGCAGGTGTCTTTATCGCAGTTGTTCATAGATACCGCCTCCAATCGGACGGGC
>JBJTNC010000141.1:0-8117 GCA_046073865.1 Micrococcales bacterium
CACGGTGAGGTTTGGGATGAGGTTGTCAACGGCCCAGAGGTTTATTGAGCGAACATCGTCCATGCTCAACTCGCCGCCGGCAAGGTTGTGATCTCCGACCGCTACTTCGATTCATCAATCGCCTATCAGGGAGCCGGACGCGAGTTGAGCATGGACGATGTTCGCTCAATAAACCTCTGGGCCGTTGACAACCTCATCCCAAACCTCACCGTGCTGCTAGACCTAGACGCCCAGTCCGCCCGAGCCAGGCGAGACACCACGGGTCAGGAACCGGACAGGCTGGAGCGCGAGAAGGTTGAGTACTTTGAAGCAACCCGTCAGGCGTTTCTGGCGCTTGCCGAGGCCGAGCCCGATCGCTTCTTCGTGGTTGACGCCGGCCAGAGCGCTGCCACGATGGCCGCCCAGATTTGGGCCAGGGTCGAGCACCTACTGGGGTAGTTGTGGCAACGAAGATTTGGAACGAACTAGCCGGGCAACCGGAGGCCGTTGGGCAGCTGCAAAGCTCGGTTGCGCACCGCGACTCCGGCGTTCACCACGCCTGGCTCTTCACCGGCCCGCCGGGAAGCGGGCGAAGCAACCTGGCGGTGGCATTCGCCGCCGCGCTAACCTGCGATGACCAGGGCTGCGGGGAGTGCAAATCCTGCCGCATGGTGCTAACCGGAACCCACCCCGATGTGACCGTACTCTCCACCGAGCGCATCCAGATCAGCATCGAAGAAGTTCGCCAGCTGGTCACCAATTCTTATCTCGGTTCGTCGATGAGCAAGTATCGAATTCTCATCATCGAGGATGCGGACAGAATGACGGAGCGAACCTCCAACGTGCTGCTCAAGGCGCTGGAGGAACCACCTAAGAACACCATCTGGATGCTCTGTGCGCCGTCCGAGGCAGACCTATTGCCGACAATCCGCTCCCGCGTCCGCCGGGTTGCGCTGAAGGTTCCCAGTGTTGCCGAAGTTGCCCGGCTGCTGGTGGAGCGTGACTCCGTTGACCCAAAGCTGGCTGCCGCCGCGGCCGCCGAGGCGCAGAGTCACATAGGCATGGCGAGGAGGCTGGCCACCAGCACCGAGGCAAGAAGCCGCAGACGCGAGACCCTGTTGGCTGCGCTCAATCTTCGCGGCGTTTCAAGCGCCATGTTTGTGGCCGACCAGTGGGCTGCCATCGCCAAGAAGGACGCCGATGCCCTTACGCTTCAGCGAGACAACGAGGAGCGACTCCAGCTGCTGGCAACCCTCGGGCTGAAAGACGGCGAGACCATACCGCCGGCGCTGCGCACCTCGTTCAAGCAACTCGAGGAGGCCCAGAAGCGCCGGGCAACCCGAAGCATGCGCGACGGCATCGACCGGATCCTGGTTGACCTGCTCTCGCTCTACCGCGATGTGCTCACGGTGCAGCTAGGCGCTGACGTGCCACTGGTAACAGAGGACCTTCGCGCTGGAATCACCGAGTTAGCCAATCAAACCACCCCGGCTCAGACCATCGAGAAGCTCGAGAACATCGAGATTGCTCGTAAGAGAATAGATTCCAACGTGCGCGACCTAATCGCACTCGAGGCCCTGGCGGTTTCGCTGCGTAGGCTTGATTAAAGTAAAACGATTAGAACGTTTTGGGTGGGAGTAACTACTGTGACTGGATTCGGCTACCTGAGGCGAGGCGCCATCGCTGCTGCCCTTTCAGCGCTGCTTGCCTTTGCGGGAAGCGCGGCGCCATCGCAGGCCACCAGTTTCAACACGGTGAACGACTACCTGAATCAGACCGTCTCCTGGAACTCCTGCGGTAACCCGGGGGCCGCCCTGTTCTGTGGATCCGTTACCGTGCCCCTCGACTGGTCGAAGCCGGCCGGGCAAACCATCAAGCTGGCAGTTGACTTCAGGCAGGCAACCGCCGCCAAGCCGCTGGGTTCAGTCATTTTCAACCCCGGTGGCCCGGGTGCCAGCGGTTACGACTACCTTCTGAGCTCTTCGGACACGCTCGGTACCGCAGCGCTTCGCGCAAACTACAACTTTGTGGGATTCGACCCCCGCGGTGTCCAGCACTCCACGCCCGCGGTGCACTGCTTCGTGCCGGGAATTGGTGAGAAGTCCGCCGCCATGGATCAGTTCCTGTATGCCAACTCCGGCTACCCCTGGGGTTCCGCCAAAGACATTGCAGCCTCCCGAGCCGAGCTGAAAAAGTTTGCTTCGGCCTGCAAGAAAAACACCGGCGTAACTCTCAAATTCCTAGACACGGTTAGCACCGCGCGCGACCTCGACGTGCTTCGAGCCGTGATGGGCGACGCCAAGCTCAACTACCTCGGGTACTCCTACGGCACCTTCATCGGCGAGACCTACGCCTCGCTGTTCCCAGCAAAGGTTGGGCGAATGGTCCTCGACGGAATCGTTGACCCAACGGTAAGCCCGGGAGTGGACAGCCTCAATCAGTTGAAGGGCTTCGATCTGGCGCTCAACGACTACCTTGCAGATTGCCTGAAGAGCTCTTCCTGCCCGTTCTCCACCAGCGTGAGTGCTGCGATGAAAAAGATTCAGGGATTCCTGCGCGGGCTCGAGACCACGAGCATTGCAACCACCGATGGCAGCCGCAAACTAACCGTTGGCATGGCTACCGCGGGAATCGACATGGCGCTGTACTCCAAGTCGTACTGGCCTTACCTCACCGCGGGATTCAAGTCTGCTTTCAAAGGCGATGGCACCACTCTGCTTCGCCTGGCCGATTTCTACAACGACCGCGCTAATGATGACAGCTACAACTCCAACCAGATGGAGGCGTTCATTGCCACCAGCTGCCTGGACTCGCGAGAGTCGTCCAGCCCGGCCGCAATGAAGGCGCAGAACGCGCGCATCCTGAAGGCCAGCCCTGTGATGGGGCGCTACTGGCAGTACGGTGGCCTATCCTGCGCATACTGGCCCTACCCGGCCGCAAAGAAGCTGAGCTCCTATTCGGCCAAGGGTTCGCCCACAATCATCGTGGTTGGCACCACCGGGGATCCCGCAACTCCGTACCAGCAGGCGGTTCACGTAGCAACCTCGGTTTTGTCCAACGCAAGGCTAATCACATACAACGGCGAGGGTCACACCGCCTACGGCCAGGGACACGCCTGCGTTGACTCGGCTGTTGACGCATTCTTCGTTTCGGGCACCGTCCCTGCAAAAGACCCCAACTGTCGGTAATCGCTTACAGAATTCCGCGATGAATGCGCCGACTTCCGTCGGTGTTTATAGATTCGTTAGCCACCGAACGGCAATTTTCAAGACATTCGGGTAGTGGAAGCGTTTACAATAACCTAGTCAGAATTGACGTGTTCCCACAGTTTTTTACAAAGGAGTCCACATGGCAGGCGCAAGCATCCTCGTTTATTCGGAGCGCGTTGGTGGCAATCTGGGTGAGATCGAGAAGCTGCTTCGCGGCCCGCTCAAGGACTTCAGTGGAATCCACGTACTGCCCTTCTTCCACCCCTACGATGGCGACGACGCCGGCTTCGATCCAATCGACCACAAGATCGTTGACCCTCGCCTGGGCGACTGGACCGACTTCAAGCGCATCAGCGAGACCCACGAGCTCACCGCTGACCTGATCGTCAACCACGCATCGTACCTCTCGCCGGAGTTCATCGACTGGCAGGAAAAGGGAGACGCCAGCGAGTACGCGGGCATGTTCCTCACCTACGATGTTGTTTTCCCGAATGGCGGAACCGAAGAGGGAATCACCAGTTTCTACCGTCCACGCCCAGGCCTGCCGTTCACCGCATACGAGGTTGCCGGTAAGCGCCGTCTGGTGTGGACCACCTTCATGCCATCGCAGGTTGACATCGACATCAAGCACCAGGCCGGACAGGCCTACCTCCGCCGAGTGCTCGACGCCCTCGCATCGGGCGGTGTCAAGGTGGTTCGCCTCGACGCGGTTGGTTACGCTGTCAAGACCCCTGGAACCGATTCCTTCATGACCGAGGAGACCCTCGAGTTCGTCAAGGAAATCACCGACCTGATCCACTCTTACGGAATGCGCGTTCTGGTTGAGGTTCACGCCCACTACACCCAGCAGCAGGCAATCGCCCCGCTGGTTGACCTCATCTACGACTTCCAGACCGCTCCGCTACTTCTTCACTCGTTCTTCAAGGGAACCGTTGACAAGCTGGGTGACTGGTTTGCTCAGCGTCCAACCAACTGCCTCAACGTTCTGGACACCCACGATGGCTACGGCGTCATCGATGGTGGCCCAATCAACGGTCGTCCCGGTCTCATCTCCCAGGAGGACATGGCGGACATCTTCGCAGTGGCCGAGAAGAACACTGATGGCCACTCGGCGATTGCATCGGTTGTGCCTCAGTGGTTCACCCTGCCTCACCAGATCAACGCCACCCTGCCAAACATCGTTGCGGATGACACCGCGTACACCATCATGCGTGCCGTTCAGTTCCTGCTGCCGGGTGAGCCTCAGGTTTACTACGTTGGCCTCTTCAACGGCATGGATGACCGCGAGCTGTTCAACAAGACCGCTCAGGGCCGCGACGTGAACCGCCACAACTACACTCCGGCTGAGATCGAGGAGGCGCTGGCAACAGACGTGCCTCGCGCCATCATCGGCCTGGCTCGCATCCGTCGCCACGAACTCTTCGAGAACGGTCAGTTCTCGTGGGCCATCACCGGCGAAGACTCGATGAACCTCACCTGGGTAAACGACTCGGCCAAGCTGACCCTGGACTTCAAGACCACGGTGGGTGCGCCATCGTTCGTGATTGAACTGACCGAGGGCGAGTGCGTTCAGCGCGCTACCAGCGTTGCCGAGCTTGGCGCCTGGGACGAGGCCGAGGTTTCCGCCTAGGCTGAACCAGCCGTTACGCGGCTAACTCGAAGAGGCCGCTCGCGATCAGGTAAACGGCAAGCCCGGTAATCAGCAGTCCGCCGGTTCCAACGATTGCCGCGACGCGACCGGTCTTGCCGAAAATCCAGCGCCTGGCTGCGGCCGCGGTGAGCGCGTAAGTGGAGTCGCAGACAACACCCATCAGCTCAAACATGAGACCCAGGGTGAGCATCTGCAGGGCGTAGTTGGCGCCCGCATCGATGAACTGCGGCAGCACAGCGAAAAAGAAAACCGCCACCTTCGGGTTTGAGAGGCCAATCAGGAAGGCGTCGCGCGCGATCTTCCAGCCCGGCGTCTCGGCCGTCTCGGTTGCCGCCGCACTCTCTCGCTCCAGCATCCTCGCCTCGTCGCCCCTGCGGAGACGGATGCTCTGCACACCCAGGTATCCCAGGTAGAGCGCACCAACAATCCGAATCGCCACTAGCGCGGCCGGCATCGATGCGAGAACCCCGCCGAGGCCGAGTGCCACAAGCAGCAGCCAGACGCTGGTTCCGGCCGCGTTAAAGACCGCTGTGAGAAGACCCGCGGCCCTGCCGTGGCTGAGGGTTCGTCCAATGATGAACATCACCGATGGCCCCGGGATGACAATCAGAGTGATGGCGGTGGCCAGAAAACCTAGAAGCAGCGGTGTGGCTGGGAGCATTCGGCTAGGCCCATCCAAGGACGTGACGCAACAGGGCCGCAACGGCCGCGGCCACCGCAACGGCAACAATGAAGGGTGCCTTGCGCCAGTAGAGCAGTGCGGCTACTGCCAGCGCGGCGAGCCTGGAGTCGATCACAATTGCTTGCCCCGATACGAAGGTCTCAACTGCCGTGAGTGCCGCCAAGAGCGCAATGGTCAGTTTCCCCGCGAAAACAACAACCTCACGATTGTTTGCAACGCGCTTGGGCAGAACGTAGCCCAGGATCTTCCAGGAGTAAACCGCGCCTGAGCCAACCAGGATCGCTAGCCAAAAATCAGGCATCGTGGCTCACCTCCAGGTGGCGTTTCAGTGAAGTACGCTTCAGCAGGTAGATGATGCCAACGGCGATGGGCGCTGCAACGATGACCGGGATTCCGCTCGGCAGCGCCGGAACCAGCACGAGGGTGAACACAACTGCAAGGAGTGCAATCAGGTTGGACTGAAGATTCCTTAGTCGCGGCCACACCAGGCCCAGGAATGCGGCAGCGGCCGCGGCGTCCAGACCCCAGGTTTCGGGCTTGCCAAGCACCGAGCCGAGCAGTGCGCCTAGTAGCGTGAATGAATTCCAAAACACAAAGACGGCGGCACCCGTGAGCCAGAAGCCCAGCCTCGAGTCTTTCTCGTTTTCTTGACTGGCGGAAACCGCATTCGACTCATCGATGGTTAGCTGAGCCGCGAGCAGTTTTATCAAGCCGCTGATAGACAGCACCGAGTTGAGGCGCAGGGCGTAGAAGCCGTTGCGAATGCCTAGAAGCCACGCGGAGATGATTGCCGGCACAATGCCCGCCGGGCCGCTGGCGCCCAGCACGCCGATGATAGCGAACTGCGATCCGCCGCTAAACATGAAAAGCGAAAGCACCTGGGTCTGCCAAACCGATAGCCCGGAGGCAACCGATAGCGCCCCGAAAGAGGTTCCATACAGGCCAACCGCGAGCCCAACGCCTATCGACATCGACACGACGCGCGCGTTTGCTGGCTTCTTTGGCATTGCTTCAGGCTACCAAACGGTGGCTAGGAAAGTTCCTTGATTCGCGCCTCTAGCAACTTGCTGACCAGCTCGCTTGGCAGCGGCTCGTCTACGGCAAACTGCATCGATGATTTGGCAACCGTGTAGCCGGTGAGCTCATCGGCAAGACTCTCTAGCACCGCTGCGCTCTGCGGGGAGAATGTCAGATGGTTCTTGAAAGCCGCGAGGCCTGCAACGTTCTTGCCGTTTAGTTTGAATATGGGTACACCCCATCCGATGGTCTCGGTGAGCTCGGGTCTGAGTTCTAGAATCATCGAGCGCATTGCCGATAGCGTCGAGCGCTTGGGCTCCTCGAGCGATTGCAGGTACTCGTCAACTGTGGTTGCAGGCATGTGGAAATCCTATTTCACGAATCTCGCCATCATTGAAATCCAGTAAATGTGCTCGGATAGTATCTTGCCTTGCGCACTACTGTGTAATGTGTAATACTGGCAGGGACGAAGGGGAGACATGGATTCAACTCAGCTGCTCAAGGGCGTGCTGGACACTGCAGTCCTTGCGGTATTGGAGGCCGAGGATGGGTACGGCTATGACATCGTTCGCAGGCTTCGCGAGGCGGGATTCGATGACATCGGCGATGCTTCGGTGTACGGAACGCTGCGCAGGCTTTACTCGACTGGTGTCTTGACCACCTACGTTGTGCCTTCCACCGATGGCCCACACCGGAAGTACTACGCAATCAACGAAGCGGGACGCAAGGCCCTCGCCAACCAGAGAAAAAGCTGGGCAGATTTTGCCACCGCCACCAACAGGGTGCTGGGAATCAAGACCAAATAGGGGAACAAAATGCCAAAGACATCAGACATTCAGAATTTCGTTGCCAAGGTTCGTCAGGCCATGGTCGATCTTGATGCTGCAGTGGTGAACGAACTAACCAATGGCCTGGTATCAGACCTTCAGGAGCGTGCAGCAGAAGAGGGCGAGAGCTTCAAGCTAGGTAAGCCGAGCGCGTACGCGGCGGAGCTGAGAGCCTCGGCGGGGTTGGGGCTAAGCAGCCCTGCAAGACCCCGGTATTTCACATTCCTAGCCGATTCTGCAAGGGCGGTGGCTGGCCAGCTGGGCAGACTGCTGCCTATCTGGTGGTTCCTGAGGGGTGCCATCGTTGGGTTGGCTATTGCCTGGCTGTGGACGGGCCATTTTTCGCTCGTGATCGAATCTCGACGAGGATTCCTGGTTCTTGCATTCAGCATTTTGGCGAGCATTGCACTCGGGCTCTTCGCTCGCAGAAACTGGTTCACGCGCGTGTTTTCGGTCATCGCCTCGGTGGCAGTTGTGGGCGTGGGGGTATTTGGTACCAGCTTGGTTCTCTACAAGATATCCGAGTACAAGCACCTCAAGGGCTTGAGCGAGGCCAAGGTGCTCACCTGGGCCGGCGAATACACGGGTGAGGTCCAGGCGTTCGACAAAAACGGCACGAAGCTTCCAATGGCTCTGCTGAAGGAGCGGTATCGGGGAGTGACCATCTATCGGCAGTCTGACTTTGGGTACGACTCATCGAAGCCGGCGGCCAGCCTTATGCGAGGGACAGTGGGACACAGTGTGCAGGAAGC
>JBJTNC010000142.1:0-12975 GCA_046073865.1 Micrococcales bacterium
CGATGGCATGTACGAGCCATCGGCGTTTGTGCTGGCAACCGTTGGCGAAAATGGCCGCCCAACCTCGCGCACCGTTCTGCTTCGCCACATCGATGACCGCGGCCTGCAGTTCTTCACCAACTACGAGAGCCGCAAGGCGCAGGCCCTGGCTGCAACCGAGTACGCCTCGGCCACCTTTGGCTGGTACGCCATGCAGCGCCAGGTTCAGGTTGAGGGCAGGGTTCTGAAACTCTCCGATGCCGAGTCCGACGCCTACTTTGCCTCGCGTCCGCGCGCAAGCCAGATTGGTGCCTGGGCAAGCCGGCAGAGCCAACCCGTTGACTCGCGCGAGGCGCTGGAGGCCCAGGTTGCCGAGGCTGAGGCTCGTTTTGCTGCGGTGGACCAGGATGGCAATCGCCTGGCGATTCCCCGTCCGCCCTACTGGGGCGGCTATCTGATTGAGCCGCTGCGAATTGAGTTCTGGAAGGGGCGCTCCAGCCGCCTGCACGACCGCATTGAATTCACTCGGGCCGCGGCCGGCGAACCCTGGACCGTGCGGCTGCTTCAGCCATAGCGGCTCGGGTGCAGCATCCGCAGCCCGCGTGCGCCACAGAATCGGCCCTAGCGGAATAAATTTAGTAAAGGTAGGCTTGACTTTATTATGAGCAACTTCAACACCTTCGGTCTTTCGCTTCCACAGATTCCGGCAAGCGAGCTGCAGTTTGGTCTAGACACCTTTGGTGATGCCAGCAGCGATGATGCCGGCAACAAGATTTCAGACGCCCAGACCATCCGCAACGTGGTGGACAGGCCGTGCTGGCAGACCAGGTGGGTCTGCACGCCTTCAATGTTGGCGAGCACCACCGCCAGGACTTCTCGGTCTCCGCACCAGACACCGTGCTGGCGGGAATCGCCACGGTAACCAAGAACATCGTGCTCGGCACCGGTGTGACCGTGCTCTCCTCCGATGACCCGGTGCGCGTATTCGAGCGCTTCGCAACGTTGGATGCCCTCAGCAACGGCCGCGCCGAGATCACCGCTGGCCGCGGCTCGTTCATCGAGTCATTCCCGCTGTTTGGCTACAACCTGCAGGACTACGAGGTTCTGTTTGAGGAGAAGCTAGAGCTGCTGGTTGAGCTCTGGAAGGAAAAGCCTGTCACCTGGAGCGGTACCACCCGCGCCGGCCTGAGTGCGCAGGAGGTCTACCCCAAGACCGAACGCGGCGCTGCCGGCGGAACGATGGGAATCCGCGTTGGTGTTGGCGGCAGCCCGGAGTCGGTGGTTCGCGCCGCCAAGCACGGCATCCCAATGGCGCTCGCAATCATCGGTGGTGACCCTGCCCGCTTCGCGCCATTCGCCAAGCTCTACTTTGACTACCTGGAGAAGTTTGAGAAGCCAAAGCTGCCTGTGAGCATTCACTCGCCGGGTCTGGTTGCCGCCACCGATGACGAGGCCATCGAGGCAATGTGGCCGCACTATTCCGAGATGTACGGCAGGCTGGGACGCGAGCGCGGTTGGGGTCCAACCACAAAGGATCACTTCCTCAACGAGGTCAATCACGGCTCGCTCTACGTTGGCAGCCCGCAGACCGTTGCCGAGAAGATTGCGCACGCCATCAGTTCCGTTGGCGCATCCAGGTTTGACCTCAAGTACTCCACTGGGCCAATGCCGCACTCCCTCATGATGAAGAGCATTGAGCTCTACGCCACCGAGGTTGTGCCGCTGGTGCGCCGTATGCTGGCTTAACCCAGCATTTGCTGCACGGCAACCTGACATTCAGGCTGCGCCAACCGCGCGGCAACCCCGGGTTCATACCCTGAATGCGTGGTCAATCGCGTTGTACTGGTAACCGAATCGTTTCTGCCTTCGCTGAACGGTGTAACCAACTCGGTGCTGCGTGTTTTAGACACCTATCGCCAGCGCGGCATCGATGCGCTGATTATTGCACCAACCGCACCTAGCCCCCGCTACCTTGGCTTTGAGATCATTCGCACCGCCAGCTTTCCGCTGAAGCAGTTCAACGTTGCCGTTCCGGGCCTCTGGCTGCAGGATGCCATCGCTGATTTTCAACCGGACGTTGTTCACGTTGCCTCGCCATTTATCTTGGGTGGCCAGGCGATTGCGGCGGCCGAACGCCTGGGCATTCCATCGGTTGCCATCTACCAGACGGAACTGAGCGGCTACACCGAGCGCTACAACCTGGCGCTTGCCAAGCCGCTGCTGGACAGAGCCGTGGCCGCAATTCACTCGCCGGCAACCATGAACCTGGCGCCAACCAAGCAGACGGCCGACTACCTCAAGGGGCTCGGGGTTTCGGCGGTTGAGGTTTGGGGTCGCGGTGTTGACCTGGACCTCTACCACCCGCGCCGCAAGGCGGAGCCGGCAACCCTGGCGCTGCGCCAGAAGTGGGCGCCGAGCGGGCAGAGGATCGTTGGCTACGTTGGCAGGCTGGCGGCCGAAAAGCAGGTGCACCGCATGCGTGAGCTCTTCGATCTGGAGCCCGACACCGTATTCGTATTGGTTGGCGATGGCCCGGAGCGGGCCAGGCTGGAGGCTGAGTTCGCGGATTTCCCCGTGGTCTTCGCCGGCAAGCTCACGGGTCTGGAGCTAGCCGCCGCCTACGCCGCCTTCGATGTCTTTGTGCACTTTGGCACAGAGGAGACATTTGGTCAGACCATCCAGGAGGCCCAGGCCTCGGGTCTTCCGCTGGTTGCTCCTAACAGCGGTGGACCAATGTTCCTGATTGAGAACGGGGTGAGTGGATTCCTCGCGGAACCTCACAGTGTCGGTGGCTACAATGGCCACGTGCGCAACCTACTGACAGACGCCAGGCTTCGCGCCAGGATTGGCGAGAACGCCAGGCGCGCGGTGGCCGGTAAGTCTTGGGAGGCCAACAACGAGCAGTTGTTGAAGCACTACGAGGCGGCCATGGTTGCAAAGGCTGGAGCGAAGAACCTTGAACTGGCTTGATGCCCAGCAGGTAATCGCTCAGTTTGGTGGCTACGCCGTTCTGGTGGTGGCCGTATTCGTGTTTTTCGAGACCGCATTCATCTTCACATCGTTCCTGCCGGGTGACTCCCTGCTCTTCGTGCTTGGCCTCACCCTGTCATCGGCGGTATCACCACTCATACCTTTCCCAGTTGCCCTGATCCTGGTTTGGTCGGCAGCGGTTGGTGGAAGCTGGATTGGCTATCGGGTTGGCTTGCGGGTTGGCCCACCACTATTTGAGCGCAACCACAACTGGATCTTCAACCCCAGGGTCGTGAAGCAGACCCACGAGTTATTCGAGCGCTACGGAGCGCGGGCAATCATCGTGGCTCGCTTCGTGCCTATCATTCGCGCCCTGGTGCCCATGCTGGCCGGAATCTCCTACCTGGAACCAGAGAAGTTTCGTCGCTACAACCTGATTGGCGGAACCGCCTGGGTGGTTGGTTTCATGTGCGCCGGGTTCTTCCTTGGCGAGGTGCCGTTTGTGCGGGACCACCTGGAGCAGACAGTTCTGGTCATTGTGGTGCTGACGTCGCTGCCATTTCCAATCGAACTGCTTCGGCATTGGCTGCGCGCCAGGCGCTAGGCCGCCTGCGCGTAGTCCTCGCGGGCGGGAACCAGCTCGAAGTTTCCGCGGAATGGCACCAGGCCGCTGTGCTTGGCCGTCAGGCCATCGCCGCTGGAGGTACCTCGTAGCCTGCGCTCAATGAACGGAATCACGTACTCCCAGTACCAGCGGATGGTGCTGAGAAGGTCCCTGGCTGGGGCCACCATCTCGTGCTTCGGGGCCTCGGGAATACGGTGTGAGAGAGCAAGAACCGCGGCCGCGCTGTTGGCAACGCGAATGTGGCCGTGGCCCGAGAAGTGCACCATGTCCTCGGCCCAGAAAGCCAGATTGGTGAAGTCGTGGATGCCGTGCACGTCAATCACAGCGATGCCCAGTTCGGCGGCAACCCTGTTGATCATCTCCGACATTCGCTGGGCGCGCGGCAGCACCCTGCTGAAGAATCGGATGTGAGCGGGGCGAATGGTGTTGGCAACCACCACATCGCTGCCGGCGGCCTGCAGCAGGCGGAGGCCATCGCGGAAGATGGTTTCAAGGGCGGCCAGGTCCTTGGTCATGAAGTCGTTGGACCCGGCCATTACCGTCACCAGGTCTGGCTGCAGGCGCAGCGCGGCCTCCAGCTGTTGGCCCATGATGGTGCGCATCTTGGAGCCGCGAAGCGCCAGGTTGGCGTAGTGGAACTCAACGCCGCGAGCAACGGACTCCTCGGCGAGTAGCGCGGCTAGGCGATCGGTCCAGCCGCTGTGGTGGCGGGATTCGTCGAAAGTAAAGTCACCCAGGCCCTCGGAGAGCGAGTCCCCGATTGCCACGTAAGTACGGTATGGCGCTCCAGTCACGCCTCTAGGATGAGGCCCGAAGATTTACCGCGGTTGAACTCAAACCGAATGTCGGGTTAAGCCCCGGTGGCAATTTTCGCGGCAAGCTTTGCAGCCTGCTTGGCGGCCTCGGCAATCTTCTCGATGTCGGCATCGGTGTGGGCGCCGCTCACAAACCAGGCCTCAAAGGCGCTAGGTGGCAGGCTCACGCCGTTCTCCAACATGCCGTGGAAGAAGGCGTTGAACGCGGCAACGTTCTGCAGCTGAGCATCGGCAAAGTTGGTGACGGTGTGCTCAGTGAAGAAGATGCTGAACAGGTTTCCGCCGGCCTGAACCGAGTGGGCCACACCCTCCGCGGTTAGCGCCTGGCTTACAACCTGGCACACCTGGGCCGCGCGAAGATCGAGCGTCTGATAGAGGTTGTCATCGCAGAGCTGCAGGGTGGTGAGGCCAGCTGCGGTGGCCACCGGGTTTCCGCTGAGCGTGCCCGCCTGGTAAACCGAACCAACCGGTGCCAGCAGGTCCATGACGCTTGCGGGGCCAGCTACTGCGGCAACGGGATAGCCTCCGCCAATCACCTTGCCGTAGGTGAAGAGGTCTGGGCTCCAACCCAGCGGCGCGATGAACTTCTTGAACCAACCGCCGTCACTGATGCGGAAGCCGGTCATCACCTCGTCGAGAATCATGAGTGCGCCGTGCTGGCTGGTGAGTCGGCGGATCAGGCCGTTGAAGTCATCGATGGGTGGAACCGCGCCCATGTTGGCCGGCATCGGCTCGGTGATGACGGCGGCAATCTCGGAGCCACGGCGAGCGAACAGGTCCTCGAGGGCGGCTGCATCGTTGTAGGGGAGAACCACGGTGTCCTGTGCCGCGCCAGGAGTAACGCCCGGCGAATTTGGCAGGCCCAGGGTGACAACGCCGGAACCGGCCTGAACCAGCAGGGCATCGCTGTGGCCGTGGTAGCAGCCGGCAAACTTCACAACCACGTTGCGCTGCCCACCGGTGCGGCTGGCGGCGGCGCGGGCGAGGCGAACCGCGGTCATCACGGCCTCCGTGCCGCTGGAGACAAAACGCACGCGCTCCACGCCGGGAACGCGAGCCACGATCTCCTCGGCCAGCAGCACCTCGTTGGGGCTCGGTGCACCGAACGACGCAGACTTCGCGGCGGCGGCGGTTACCGCGGCAACAACCTCGGGGTGGGCGTGGCCAAAGATCATCGGGCCCCAACTGCCAACCAGGTCAACGTACTCGTTGCCGTCAACATCCCAGATGCGGCTGCCGAGGCCGCGAACAAAGTAGCGGGGGTTGCCGCCAACGCCCTTGAAGGCACGGACCGGGCTGCTGACGCCACCCGGGATCACGCGCTGGGCGCGGTCGTGCCAGGCAAGGGATTCCTGAATGTTCTGGTTCACTAGTTGCTCCTAAGCAGTGCTGATGCCTCGATGGCCCAGTAGGTACAGATGATGTCGGCTCCGGCGCGCTTCACGCTGTGGAGCACCTCCAGGATGGCCCGCTCGCGCTCGATGAGGCCTGCAGCCGCGGCCGCCTCGAGCATCGCCATCTCGCCGCTGACGATATATGCCGCAACCGGAATGTCAACGGAGAGCCTTGCCTCGCGAACCACATCGAGGTAGCTGAGGGCGGGCTTCACCATGACGATGTCGGCGCCTTCCTCAACGTCGAGGCGAATCTCGCGCAGGCTCTCGCGCAGGTTGCGCGGATCCTGTTGGTAGGTCTTGCGGTCGCCCTGGAGCTCGCTCTCCACGGCATCGCGGAACGGGCCGTAGAAGGCGCTGGCGTACTTGGCCGCGTAGGCGAGGATGCTCACGTTGCTGAAGCCAGCTGCGTCGAGCGCTGCGCGAACCAGGCCAACCTGGCCGTCCATCATTCCGCTGGCGCCAAGCATGTGAGCCCCGGCCTTGGCAAGCTCAACGGCCATCGCCGAGTAGGCCTCGAGGGTGGCGTCGTTGTCAACGCTGCCGTCGGCGGCAAGCACTCCGCAGTGCCCGTGGCTTGTGAACTCGTCCAGGCAGAGGTCGGCAATCACAACCATTCGCTCGCCCACCTGGGCGCGCACCTTGCGGATGGCGGCGTTGAGTATTCCGTTTGGGTTGCAGGCCTGCGATCCTTCGGCGTCGCGCTCGGTTGGAATGCCAAAGACCATGATTCCACCGATGCCGGCGGCCAGAGCCTGGTCAACCAGAGTCGGCAGGGTTTCCAGATTGTGCTGGAATACGCCGGGAAGGCCCTTGATCTGGCGCGGTTCTGCCAGATTCTCCTTCACAAAGACGGGAAGAATCAGTTGGGCTGGAACCACGGTGGACTCGGCAACGAGGTTGCGAATGGCTTGGCTGGCTCGCAGGCGGCGTGGCCGCTCCGTTGGAAACATCAGTTGGTTCCTTCCATGGTCTCGCTCACAATTCTGGCAAGAGTTTGGGCGCTCGGGTCATCGCACACTGCCAAAACCTTTAGACCGGCTGCTGTTGCCGCCGCAGCTGTTGTGCCACCCGAGCAAACTACCCCAATCTCCCTGGGGTTACTGGCCCATTTGGCAACCGCATTTGCGGCGCTCGGGCTTCGCAGAACCACAAGTGAGATTTCACCCGTGAGCAGTTTTGGCAGGCTGACGGGAGGCTCCGAGACACCGGTGGTCTCGTAGAGCGCCTCGGCGTTAACAGTCCATCCCGCCTCGGCGAGGGTGCGTGAGAGCGTTGGTAGAGCGATGGAGCCGAGTGGAATGGTTGCCGTCAGAGGCTTGGCGGCCAGAGGCTTGGCGGACTGGGCTTGGGTGTCGCTGGCATCCTCGGCCGCCGCGATAACCTCGGTCGCCAACACCTCGGCGTATGCCTTCGACGCAGTGAGCACCTCGTGTATTCCAAATTCGGCATACGTCGATCGTGTGGTCTCGCCGATTGCCGCGAAGCGAGTGCCGCGGCCTGCGGCCTTGGCAAACTCGGCGGACAAAACCGCTTCCCCCACAAGCTCGCCCCAGGCTCGGAGCCCGTTGGAACTGGTTGCAATTACCCAGTCGGTCTCACCCAGTTTTGCTAGCAGCGCGTTAGCGGCCTCCGCGCCCGCGGCGTCCGTTCTGGTGGCCACGCGGATGTAGGAATCGGCGATGCTGGGAATCCCCGCTGCGGCCAGCGCCGCGGCGTCGGTCTCGTTTCCGCTGGAGCGAACCAGTAGAACGGGTCGCGGCTGGTTAGGCACCGCCGCGCTCCGATGCAATCTGCTGTGCGATGCGCTGACCGAGGTCTGTGGCAAGCAGCTTGTTTGCCGCCCACATGCCAAGTTGGTGCGCCTCGCTCAGCGAATCGCTCGAGCCCAGCGGCAGTGTGAGAGGAGCCGAAATCTCGGCCCGCTCGTAATCGCCGCGCTCGGGGTCGCTCAGCTCGGCACGCACCGTCAGGTGGCCGTCTGCGAATTCCGCGATGGCCCCAACCGCGGTGGAGCAGGTGGCGGCAACACCGATCAGCAGCGCGCGCTCGGCGGTGGTAACAACTCGGGTCTCGGCGTCATCGAGGCCGCGCAGCAGGTTTAGCGTTGCCTCGTCATCGCTGCGGCACTCGACCGCGAGCGCACCCTGAGCCGGCGCTGGAAGCAGGATGTCCAGCCTCAGCTCCTCCGCAATCTCGTCCTGCCGGCCAATTCGGTTCAGCCCGGCGGCGGCAAGGATGGTGGCGTCGTATTCGCCACTGCGAACCTTGGAGATTCGGGTGTCGATGTTGCCGCGGATTGGAACCAGCTGCAGATCCGGCCGAACAAACTTGAGCTTGGCCGCGCGCCTAGGCGACGAGGTTCCCACAACCGCGCCCTCCGGCAGTTCCTGCAGCGTCTGATTCTCGTGGCTAACCAGCACATCGTGGTAGTCCTCGCGCGGGGGAACCGCAACCAGAGCAATGCCCTCTACCGGGCCGGACGGCAGGTCCTTGAAGGAGTGCACAATGAAGTCAACCTTGCCGGCAAGCAGCGCGTCGCGCAGCGCGTTCACAAAGAGCCCTGGGGTCTTGGATTCGTTCAACGCAACCTTGGTGTCGTCACCCTGGGTGCGAATCACAACCTCTTTGATGGCCTGCTCAACCGGCTGCCCCAAGAGATCCGCGATGGCCTGAGCCACGTGCCCGGACTGGGTGCGTGCAAGTTGGGAACCGCGGGTTCCTAGGCGCAGCGCCTTAGTCATTTAGCTCACCGCCATTGTCGGCTCGGGTGGCAATCTGGTTTAGGTCGATGCCAAACAGCGTGCGCACCGCCTTGATGTAGTCGTCGTGGTTGCCGGTCTTGGCAAGTTCCTTGGCGTTGATGCTGGGGGTGTGCAGCAGCGCATTGGTAACGCGGCTCAGAGAGCGCGCAACCTCTTCGGCGGTTTCGTCGCCGCTCTTTCGGCGCACCCGGTCAACCTCCTCGTTCACCCAGGTGCCAACGTGGGCGCGCAGGGCGGCAATCATCGGGTCAACGCTGCGGGCGGCCTGCTCGGCCTCAAAGTCTGCAACGGCCTCGGCCACAATCTCGCGAGCCTGCAGAATGGCCTCCGAGTGCTCGCTCGGGGCGTGCACGCGAATGTAGTCGAGGTCAAGAATCTCAACGCCGGGCAGGTCGTAAACCGGCGGGGCAACGCTAGGCGCCAGCGCCACATCGATGACGTGGAGCGCGCGGGGCAGGCCGAGCTCTTGGCGGCGGTTTAGGGCCGCCTCCGCAAGCGCGTGGGTGATGCTGTGGTGCTGCGAGCCGCTGGCGGTGATCACTAGGTCAACCCGGGCGAGCGCCTCGGCCAGCTCGTTTTCTTCAATGGCACAGGTGTCGTGCCCCTCGCTGAAGCTCTGGGCGCGGCCCGAGGACGAGTAGACCAGGATGTTGTGGCACTCTGCTCGCTGCAGTGACGCAACGATCACGCGGGCGTATGCACCCGTGCCCATGATGAGCACCTGGCGGCCAGCCAGGCTACCGTGCTTTTCGGCGTAGATGTCTAACCCCGCGGAGATGATGCTTCGACCCGCGGCACCCAGGCCGGTCTCCGTGGAGACCTTCTTGGCAACGGAGGATGCTGTCTGGAACAGCGACTGAAGAGAACTGGTGGCGTGCGAGCCATCCTGGGCGTCTTTTAGTGAGCGGCGAACCTGACCGGAAATCTCGCCCTCGCCCACGATCATGGACTCCAGCCCGGATGCGACAGAGTAAAGGTGCTGGGCCACGGACGAGCCGTAGGAGACGCGAAGCACCTTGCTGACGTAGTCGGCATCCAGCCCCGAAACATCGGCGACAACCCGGATGGTGTCATCAACTGCCGAATGGAAATTCTCGGTGTCGAGGTAAACCTCAAAACGGTTGCAGGTTCCAATCAGCACCCCGCCGTTGATGGCGTTTGGCTTCTGGGAGACCAGCAGGTTTTGGCGAATCTGATCCGTGTGTCGCTCTAGGCTTTCCAGCTGTTCGAGCGGGATGTCGTTGTAGTTTGCACCAAGTAAAACGAACACCACAGATGCCATTTTAGGTTGGCGTTACGGATTTGTTACTGACAGTTAAGTCAGCGTGCAGACCGAACATTCGGCCGATAATAAAGAGGTGCCCCTAGCCCAGAACCACCCTCTCGTAACGGGTCTAACCGCCGCGTCCAGCCTGGTTCGCGCCTACTCGGGCCAGCGCCCGGAGCGGTTGCCAATCTGGATGATGCGTCAGGCCGGCAGATCGCTTCCCGAGTACCGTAAGGCTCGCGAGGGAATTGCCATGCTCGACTCCTGCCTGATGCCGGAGTTGGCGGCAGAAATCACCCTTCAGCCGGTTCGGCGTCACGGCGTTGACGCCGGAATCTTCTTCAGCGATATCGTGGTTCCGCTAAAGCTCGCGGGCGTTGGCGTCACCATCGAGCCGGGCATTGGACCCGTGATGCAGAACCCGGTTCGCACGAGGGCTGCGCTCGAGGCGCTCGAGGAACTACACCCCGATGCCCTGGAGCCCATAGTGAAGGCTGTTCAGATCACAGTGGCCGAGCTCGGCGCCACGCCGCTAATCGGATTCGGCGGCGCACCGTTCACCCTCGCGTCGTATCTCATCGAGGGAGGGCCATCGCGGGAACTGCCAACCTGCCGCACCATGATGGCAAACGACCCACAGCTTTTCCACGACATCCTCGCCTACTGCGGCCGAATCACGGCCACTTTCATCCGTGCCCAGGTTGAGGCCGGTGCCAGTGCCCTGCAGCTGTTCGACTCCTGGGCCGGACGCCTTGGCCTTGAGGATTACGTTCGCTACGCCGCCCCTCACAGCCGCGCGGTATTTGACCAGCTGAAGGACCTGCCCGTTGCCAGAGTCCACTTTGGCGTTCACACCGGCGCGTTGCTTCCAGAGATGTACGCCACGGGTGCAACAGTGATGGGCGTTGACTACGAGACCAGGCTCGACGAGGCCGAGGCTGCCCTCGGCGGCGATGTTCCGCTCCAGGGCAACATCAACCCCGACTTTTTGTATGAGGAATGGGACGTACTTGAGGCCCACGTGCGAGACGTGGTTGAGTCTGGCCGCGTTGCCCCCGGTCACGTTGTGAACCTGGGTCACGGTGTTCCGCCGGAGGCCAACCCCGATGTGCTGAGCAGAGTGGTGGACCTGGTTCACCAGCTGGAGGCTTAGTTAAAAGTGCGCGCTGTTGTCTTGGGTGGCGGCATCGCCGGGCTTTATTCGGCTCGGGTGCTAGCCAGTGCCGGCCACAGCGTTGACCTATTCGAGGCCAGCGATCGCCTAGGCGGGCTAATCCAGCCCGCAACCCTGGGCTCAGTCACATTCGACATCGGCGCTGAGGCCTTCGCGGTCTCCCGCCCGGACGCCCTGGCCCTCATCGCTGACCTGGGCCTTGAGACCCAACTGGTAGAGCCAGCCAACAGCGAGGCCCGCATCCTGGCCAACGGTCGAGCCTTCAAGATTCCGCACGGCTTCCTTGGAATTCCATCGAACCTCGATTCCGCAGACCTCCTGGAGGCCATCGGAGCGGAGGGCGTTTCCGAGGCCAAGCGCCTGGACGCGGCCGCCTGGAACGTAGAGCCCGGAGGCACCCTCGGCCAGCTGGTGAGCCAGCGCCTGGGTGGCGCTGTGCTAGAAAACCTCGTCACCCCCGTGGTTGCCGGCGTGCACGCCAGTCACCCGTCGCTGCTCGAAGCAGACGTGGTGGCCCCGGGCCTGTTCGCCAAGGCCAAGCAGCTGGGTTCGCTCGTGGCAGCCGCGGCAGAGATCCGGGCCTCGGCCGCAAGACCCGGTGCGGCGGTGGCTGGCCTAAACGGCGGAATGCATGGACTTATTCGCGCACTAAGGGTAGAGCTGGAGCGCCTGGGGGTGAACGTCCATCTAGGCGTTGCCGCCGACTCGGTAGCTGCAGGCGAGTCCGGTTACCGCGTGACCTTTGCCAACGGCCAGAGTGCCGTTTACCTGGTTGCGGTGCTGGCAACCCCGCCGGCGGTAAGCGCAAAACTGCTGGCAGATGCACCCGAGCTTGCCCAACCTCTTGGAGCGCTGCGAGCAGTTGACGTCACGGTGGTGGCGCTTATTGCCCAGAACCGCTACATCGGAAGGGCCCCGCTCGGCTCCGGAGTTCTGGTTGCACCGGGAGAACCGGGCGTAACCGCCAAGGCTTCAACCCACGCCACGGCAAAGTGGGACTGGCTTCACCAGGCTCTGGGCGAGGACAAGCACCTCATTCGCCTCTCCTACGGCCGCGATGGCGAAGCCCCCAAGGCCTCGGAGGATCTACTCAGGGTTGCCAGGCAGGACGCCGCGGCGCTCTTCTGGCTGGATGCCGTGGACGTCATCGATGCGGTTATTCAGGAGTGGCCGGGCAGCCTAATTCAGGCGCGGGTGGGCCACAGGGCGGCGCTGAACGCGCTGGCCGCCGCGCAGCAAAAGTTTCCGAACCTCGCCATCGTTGGTGCGGGACTCGGAGGGAATGGAATCACCGGAATTTTGGCTAAGGCCAAGGAACAACTATCGAGGATCGGAGACTAGATGTCTGTTGAAATCGAACACCCAGCCGAGCGCGTAACCGCTCGCGTGATTAACGAGACGATTCGTTACACCTGCTGGACCGCGCTGAAGAAGACCGGCGGCTACGGCGAGGCCGGAGAGGCCGGCGCCGAGGTTGCCGCTCTGTTCGCCCAGCTGGATGCCGCTGGAGTGACCCTGCGTGGCGCCTACGATGTGAGCGCGCTGCGGGCAGACGCCGACCTGCTGCTCTGGATTCACGCCTCGAGCGCCGAGGAAATTCAGGATGCGCTGCGCCGCTTTGGGCACACCGCGTTTGGAACCGTGTTCGAGCCGGTCTGGAGCGCAATGGGTCTGCACCGCCCAGCCGAGTTCAACAAGAGCCACGTGCCGGCGTTCATGTCTGGCGCCGAGGCCCGCGACTGGCTCTGTATCTACCCGTTCGTGCGCAGCTACGAGTGGTACCTGCTGCCCGAGGAGGAGCGCCGCCGCATGCTGGTTGAGCACGGCATGGCCGGCCGCAAGTTCACCGGCATCCTCAGCAACACAGTCGCCTCGTTCGCGCTTGGCGACTACGAGTGGTTGCTGGCGCTGGAGAGCAACGAGCTGCACGAGATTGTTGACATGATGCGCGAACTTCGCGCCACCGATGCCCGCCGGCATGTGCGC
>JBJTNC010000143.1:0-6651 GCA_046073865.1 Micrococcales bacterium
GTGAGCCTTTGGTGAGTAAGTACGCACGCTAAATAGCCTTTTCGTTCTAGGTCGGATTGAAATGAACCCGCGCTTGAGGCACAACCTTCTGGGGATCCATGTTTTCACATTGGCGTGCGCTAAAACGCTAGCCAATACCAAGGGTCAAGTTTACTCGCTTGGAGGCGCGCTGGTCAAACCCTGATTTGGTTAAAGATTTGCCAAAGCCTAAGACTCGTCCTCTAGCGTCCGTAAATCCTTGGCTCTTGCCACCTGGTTTGCCATCTCCTCGGGCTCCGGATAGCCAATCTCCATGAGGGTGAGGCCCTTCGCGGCCACCACCTTGTAGCTGGAGCTGCGGTCTGAGGCTTCCAACCTGGCCTTTATCTCCGCCGGGGTTGCTCGCCCCTCGCCAACCGCAATCAGGGCACCCACTATGGACCGAACCATGTTGTGACAGAAGGCATCGGCCAGCAGGTGAATCTCGACCACCGCGTTTTCGTCATCGCGGCGCACCACCCTTACCTCGCGCAGTTCCCTGATGGTTGTGCTGAACGGCCTCGGCCTGCAGAAAGACGCGAAATCGTTCAGGCCAATCAGGTGCAGCGCGGCCTGTTGCATCGCCAGTAGATTCAGCGGCCAGCGAGTCCAAAGCGTGTTGCCGGCCTCGATGGGGTCCTTGACGGCGAGCCCGTCGGCGATGCGATAGCGATAGCGGCGATAGGTGGCTGCGAAGCGGGCGTCGAAGCCTGCCGGGGCGTAGGCCACCGAGTGCACTCGGATGTCGTCATCCAGCAGCGAGTTGAGGCGGTCGCGGATTGCGCCCTCGGCCATGTCAGGCGCACTGAACCTGCCGAGGCGCTTTATCTGGGTTTGAGACAGGTCCAGGTGCAGCACCTGGTGGTGGGCGTGCACCCCGGCATCGGTGCGGCCGGCAACCGTAAGACCAAAGCAGGTTGCGTCTGGCTCAAATACCAGCTCCAGGGCTTCCAGGAAGGCGCCCTCAACCGTGCGAAGCCCCGGTTGCTTGGCCCAGCCGTTGAAGTTGGTACCGGCGTAGCCAAAGTCCACCCGAAAGCGAACGAGCCCGCCGACAGTGTCGACGGGCTCGTTCATAGCTTTAGTCAGCTGAGACTACTCGGCTGCTGGTGCCTCTGCCTCTGCGGCAGGAGCCTCAACGGCCTCAACCGATGCCTCAACCTCGGCCTCGACGGCTAGGGTCTCCTCAACGGCGGCAGCGGTTGCCTTGATGGCGTTGGTCAGCTTGGCCTTGTTGGCTGCAGGCTTAGCAACCACTGGGTCAAGAACCAGCTCGATGACTGCCATAGGGGCGTTGTCGCCCTTACGGTAGCCCAGCTTGGTGATGCGGGTGTAGCCACCGTTGCGCTCTGCAACGAGCGGTGCGATGTTCGCGAACAGCTCGTGGACTACGCCCTTGTCGGTGATCTGCTGGAGCACGCGACGACGAGCGGCGAGGTCGCCGCGCTTTGCGAAGGTGACCAGACGCTCAGCAACTGGACGAAGGCGCTTTGCCTTGGTCTCGGTGGTGGTGATGCGCTTGTGCTCAAACAGCTGAGCGGCCATGTTGTTCAGGAGCAGACGCTCGTGAGCTGGTCCGCCACCCAGACGTGGGCCCTTGGTTGGTGCAGGCATGATTTTCTCCTAGTGAATTTCTAAAAAACTAAGCCAGCTCGTCGCTGTCGTAGGCCGAGAAGTAAGCGGCGTCGAAGCCAGGAACTGCATCCTTGAACTTCAGGCCCATCGAAGCAAGCTTGTCGCGAACCTCGTCAACAGACTTGCTACCGAAGTTGCGGATGTTCATCAGCTGGTCTTCGGTGAGAGCGATGAGCTCGCTCACGGTGTTGATACCCTCGCGCTTCAGGCAGTTGTAGCTGCGCACGGTCAGGTCGAGGTCCTCGATTGGGGTTGCGAGCTCTGGCGACAGTCCAACCTCGGTTGGAGCTGGGCCAATCTCGATACCCTCTGCGTCTACGTTGAGCTCCTTGGCAAGGCTGAACAGCTCAACCAGGGTCTTACCTGCCGAAGCGAAGGCGTCCTTAGGGTTGGTGCTCTGCTTGGTCTCTACGTCAACAATCAGCTTGTCGAAGTTGGTGAACTCACCGGCACGGGTTGCCTCAACACGGTAGGCAACCTTGAGAACTGGGGAGTAGATGCTGTCCACTGGGATGACGCCTGGGTCAGCCTGTGGGTTGCGGTTCTGGGTGTCCTGAACGTAGCCGCGGCCACGCTCGATGACGAGCTCCATCTCGAACTTGCCCTTTGCGTTCAGGTGGCAGAGCACGAGGTCCTTGTTGTGGATCTCAACGCCGGCAGGAACGACGATGTCGGCGGCGGTCACAGGACCCTCGCCGGTCTTGATGAGGCTTGCAACAACTGGCTCGTCGTTCTCGGAGGAGACTACGAGGTCCTTGATGTTGAGGATGATGTCGGTAACGTCTTCCTTCACACCAGCGATGGTGGTGAAGGCGTGTGGAACGCCAGCGATACGAATGTTGGTTACTGCTGCGCCCGGGATGGACGAGAGTAGGGTGCGGCGGAGCGAGTTACCGAGGGTGTAACCGAAGCCTGGCTCCAGTGGCTCGAGAGTGAATCGCGAGCGGTTTGGTGCGAGGACTTCTTCCTTCAGCTCTGGACGCTGTGCAATGAGCACGTTGGTTCCTTTCACTAGACGTCCGCTATTTGACGCCTATTTTGGGGTCGCGCGAAGTGGCCACTACGCGCAAAATTTATGAAGTTGGTGGACGGTTGCGGGCAACCTATAGCCGCCGGCCAGGGCCTGAGCCCTGAGCCAACGACGAAAAGGCGTTAGACGCGGCGACGCTTTGGTGGGCGGCAGCCGTTGTGTGCCTGTGGGGTTACGTCCGAAATCGAACCAACCTCGAGGCCTGCGGCCTGGAGCGAACGGATTGCGGTCTCGCGGCCCGAACCTGGACCCTTCACGAATACATCAACCTTCTTGAGGCCGTGCTCCTGAGCCTTGCGGGCTGCAGACTCTGCTGCCAGCTGGGCTGCGAACGGGGTGCTCTTACGCGAACCCTTGAAGCCAACGTCACCCGACGACGACCACGAGATCACGGCGCCGGTGGCGTCGGTGATCGAAACGATGGTGTTGTTGAAGGTGCTCTTGATGTGGGCCTGACCCACGGTGATGTTCTTCTTTTCCTTGCGGCGTGGCTTACGAGCGCCAGCTGCAACCTGCTTCTTTGGTGCTGCCATTATGGTTTCTCCTAAATCCTGTGGGGGCTACAAGCGCCTATCGGCTACTTGCGTGCCGCCTTCTTCTTGCCGGCTACGGTGCGCTTTGGACCCTTGCGAGTACGTGCGTTGGTCTTGGTGCGCTGACCGCGTACTGGGAGACCCTTGCGGTGACGAAGACCCTCGTAGGAGCCGATCTCAACCTTGCGGCGGATGTCTGCTGCTACATCGCGGCGGAGGTCACCCTCAACCTTGAAGTTGCCTTCGATGTAGTCACGGATAGCAACGAGCTGGTCGTCGCTGAGGTCCTTGACGCGAATGTTCTTGTCGATCTTGGTGTCGGTCAGAATCTGAACCGATCGGGTGCGACCGATGCCAAATACGTAGGTGAGGGCGATTTCAACGCGCTTCTCGCGTGGAATGTCAACGCCGGCAATACGTGCCATGTTGGATTTCTCCTGTTTTTTCATGAAGGTCTGCAGCAGCGCTCTCTCGGTTTAGCGACCGAGCCTCCGCCTTCATCGGAGGGTGTCCATCGTGGTTTGAGAAACTAAACCGCGACTTCCAGCGTTGCTTTGGGTGATTTATTCAGTTGTGATTTGTTGCGTTTATTGCGATTAGAAGCCTTGGCTTAGCCCTGGCGCTGCTTGTGACGTGGGTTCTCGCAGATGACCATGACTCGACCGTGGCGGCGGATGACCTTGCACTTGTCGCAAATCTTCTTGACGCTTGGGTTTACCTTCATGTCTCTAACTTCTAATTGGGGGTTCCTGGGAACCCGGGTTTACAGCTGGTGTTTGCCAGCCGAGTCTGGATTTGGCCCGAAAGCCTGATAGACCGGGGCCTATTTGTAGCGGTAAATGATGCGCCCACGGGTTAGGTCGTAGGTGCTGAGCTCCACAATGACGCGGTCCTCGGGAAGAATGCGAATGTAGTGCTGACGCATCTTTCCAGAGATGTGAGCCAAGACCTTGTGGCCGTTGGTTAGCTCAACGCGGAACATCGCGTTTGGAAGAGCCTCCACAACCGAGCCTTCGATCTCGATTACACCGTCTTTGTTAGCCATAAACTCACTTATCTGCTTTGGTTTTGGTGTAAATCGCGCACGAAAAGACGCGCAAAAATGCGGGGACTTTTTCGTGAAGAAACACCGATGTTCAATACTAGCCGAAATGCCGCCGAAATGCTAGGAGGTGTTTCTAGGCCAGCGGAGCTACGGTAATTCCGTGCTTCGCCAGCTTCTCGGCGCCACCGTCCGGTGCGGTTAGAACCCAGATGCCATCGGAGTGCACCGCAACGGTGTGCTCCCAGTGGCTGGCATCGCTGCCATCGATGGTGGACACGGTCCAGTCATCTTCCAGCACCTTGGTGATCTCGGTACCCGCGGTAACCATCGGCTCGATGGCAACCACCAGGCCCGGCTGAATCTTCGGCGTCAGGCCGCGCACCTCGTAGTTGAATACGGGCGGGTCCTCGTGCATACTGCGGCCAATTCCGTGGCCAACGTACTGCTCCAGGATTCCAAACTTGCCCTGCGAGTTGATGTACTTCTCAATGGCGGTGCCAACATCGTTCAGGCGCTTACCCTTTGCCAGGGCGGCGATACCTCGCCACAGGCTCTCCTCGGTTACGTCAGAGAGTCGCTGGCGCTTGGCGGAAATCGAAGGGTCTCCCCCGGGCACAACCACGCTGATTGCGCTGTCGCCATTCCAGCCATCGATGATGGCACCGGCGTCTATTGAGACCAGGTCACCAGCCTCAAGGATGCGGTTGGCGCTTGGGATGCCGTGAACCACTTCCTCATTAATGGAGGCGCAGATTGTGTGGTGGTAGCCGGGCACCAGCTGGAAGTTGCTCTTGGCTCCCATCGCCTCGAAGGTGTCATTGGCGATCTTGTCCAGTTCCAGGGTGGAGATTCCCGGGCGGATGGCCTCACGAACGGCCTGGAGTGCGGCCGCGGTGATTAGACCAGCGCGGCGCATCAGGATGATTTGCTCGTTTGACTTGAGTTCGAATTCGTGACGCGACATGCGTCCTCCTGCCTAGGAGTTAAGTCCGCGAGCGGAGAGTGCTTCGAGGATTCGAGCGGTAACCTCATCAACCGCGCCGAGGCCGTCAACGGTTACAACAAGGTTGCGCTTTGCGTAAACGTCGATTAGCGGGGCGGTCTGCTCCTCGTAAACCTCGAGGCGACGACGAATGACTTCCTCGGTGTCGTCCGCGCGACCCTGCTCGATGGCACGGTTCAGCAGGCGTCGCACAACTTCATCGGTATCTGCGGTGAGCAGAACCACTGCGTCCAGAGCGGTGTTCAGGTCTGCCAGCATGGAATCGAGTTCCACAACCTGGTCAGCGGTGCGAGGGTAGCCGTCCAGCAGGAAACCGGACTTTGCGTCATCTTGGCCGAGGCGGTCGCGAACCAGGTCGTTGGTTACACTGTCTGGCACGTACTCGCCGCGGTCCATGTAGGACTTGGCAAGCTTGCCGAGCTCGGTCTCGTTCTTTACGTTGTGGCGAAAGATGTCGCCGGTGGAGATAGCGGGGATTCCGAAGGTTTCTGCCAGTTTGACTGCCTGCGTTCCCTTGCCAGCGCCCGGGGCGCCAATCAAGAGGAGGCGGGTCACTTCAGAAGGCCTTCGTAGTTGCGCTGCTCCATCTGGGCGCTGATCTGCTTGACGGTCTCAAGACCAACACCAACGATGATGAGGATCGAGGTGCCGCCGAACGGGAAGTTCTGGCTGGTACCGAGAACACCGAATGCGATCAGTGGGATAAGTGCGATGAGGCCCAGGTAGATTGCGCCAGGGAAGGTGATGCGGGTCAGCACGAAGTCAAGGAACTCCATGGTTGGGCGACCAGCACGGATACCCGGAATGAATCCACCGTAGCGCTTCATGTCGTCGGCAACCTCTTCAGGGTTGAAGGTGATTGCAACGTAGAAGTAGGTGAAGCCGAAAATCAGCAGGAAGTACATTGCCATGTACAGCGGGTGGTCACCGCGGGTGAGATAGTTCGAAACGAACGATACCCAAGGGGCCACGTTGCCGTTCTTGTCAGGCTGGTTGAACTGAGCGACCAGAGCCGGCAGGTAGAGCAGGCTGGAGGCGAAGATAACTGGAACCACACCGGCCATGTTGACCTTGATTGGGATGTAGGTGGACTGACCGCCGTACTCGCGGCGACCAACCATGCGCTTTGCGTACTGCACCGGGATGCGACGCTGCGACTGCTCAACCAGGATTACCAGAGCCACGGTTACAACACCCACGGCGATTACGCCAACCAGGGTCTCAGGCGAGTTGGTCTGGGCGATCTGAACCAGGGAGTTTGGGAAGCGGGAGGCGATCGAGGTGAAGATCAGCAGCGACATACCGTTGCCAACGCCACGCTCGGTTACGAGCTCGCCGAGCCACATGATGAGGCCGGTACCGGCGGTCATGCAGAGAACCATGAGGG
>JBJTNC010000144.1:0-5285 GCA_046073865.1 Micrococcales bacterium
CGGTGCTGGTTGCCAGCAGCGGACGCTCGTACTGCTTGAGGAAGCTGAAGTCCATCATGCCTGCGAAGCCGCCGAGGCCGCCAACAACGAGCGAGTTGTGGGTGGCGGAGACCGCCTTTTTCATGAGCTCTACGGCGAGATCGCCAGCCTCGGTGTCAACACCGCTTGCCGCGTAGGCGTTAGTCATTCAGGGTCTCCTGCTGCGAACGCACCAGGGCGTCTGTCTCGCTGTCTGGGCCGGGATTACAGGCCTCGCCGTCCGCGGGACGCTCGAGCAGGTTCTTGCCGAGTCGGTCCGCGGTTGGAAGTTCGATTGGGTACACACCGGTGAAGCAGGCGGTGCAGAGCTCGCTCTCCTTCTGGTGAGTGGCGGTAATCATGCCGTCCTTGGTTAGGTAACCCAGGCTGTCTGCACCGATGCTCTGGCGAACCTCGTCAACGGTCAGGCCGGTCGCAACCAGCTCGGCGCGGGTGGCGAAGTCGATTCCGTAGAAGCACGGCCAGGTGATGGGCGGCGAAGAGATTCGGATGTGGATCTCAGCGGCTCCGGCCTCGCGCAACATCTGAACCAGCGCGCGCTGAGTGTTTCCGCGCACAATCGAGTCATCGATGACCACGATGCGCTTGCCGCGGATTACCTCTTTGAGCGGGTTGAGCTTGAGCCTGATTCCGCGCTGACGGATGGTCTGCGATGGCTGGATGAAGGTGCGGCCAACGTATGCGTTCTTCACAAGGCCGTGACCAAACGGGATTCCCGATTCCTGCGAGTAACCGATGGCGGCCGGGGTTCCCGACTCCGGGGTTGGAATGACGAGGTCTGCCTCAACCGGGTACTCGCGAGCGAGGGTGCGACCCATCTCAACGCGGCTGTCATAGACAACGCGGCCATTGATGGTGGTGTCTGGGCGGGCGAGGTAAACGTACTCAAAGACGCAGCCGGCGCGCTTGACCTCGGCAAAGCGCTGGCTGCGCAGACCGTTTTCATCGATGGCGATCAGCTCGCCCGGTTCTACCTCGCGCACAAAGCTGGCGCCAACGATGTCGAGGGCGGCGGTTTCGGATGCAACCACCCAACCGCGCTCGAGGCGGCCGAGCACCAGCGGGCGGACGCCCTGGGGGTCGCGCGCGGCGTAGAGCGTGGTTTCGTCCATGAAGGCCAGGCAGAATGCGCCCTTCACGCGCGGCAGTAGCTCCAGCGCGGTTGCCTCGAGGGTGTGGTCTGGGTCGCCGGCAAGCAGAGCGGTGAGGACGGCGGTATCGGTGGTGTTTCCACCGGTTATCTCGTTGCTGTCCTGATTTGGGTAGCGCTCGCGCAGCAGGTCAAGGAGGTCGGCAGTGTTGGTGAGGTTACCGTTGTGCGCCAGGGCCACGGTGCCGCTGGAGGTGCGGCCCAGGGTTGGCTGGGCGTTGCGCCAGGACGATGCGCCAGTGGTTGAGTAGCGGTTGTGCCCAACCGCGATGTGTCCAACCAGCGATTCGAGGGCGCTCTCGCTGAAGACCTGCGAGACCAGGCCCATGTCCTTGTAAACCAGAATCTTGGAGCCATCTGAGGTGGCGATACCGGCGGACTCTTGACCGCGGTGCTGAAGCGAGTAGAGACCAAAGAAGGTGAGCTTGGCTACCTCTTCACCCGGGGCCCAGACTCCAAAGACACCACACTGGTCCTGCGGGCCCTGTTCGTCGGGTAGAAGGTTGTGATTCAGAAGGCCGTCGCCACGAAGCACTGCGATCCCCAATCTCTTGGAACTCACCCGCACAAAATACGGGAACCGAAAACGGTTAGTTGGGCTTTACCCCTTAAGTTTAGTCGCTTCGGTGAGCTTGGCCTTGGCCGAGTTCCAGCGATCAAACATCACTGCCAGGTACAGACCGCCGAAGGAGCCGATCGCGCTGAGGAACACCAGCAGAAAACCGAGAACCGATGGCCAATCCTTGGCTGAAGCCTGGCCGGTCAGGAAAAACAGGGCGAGCGCGAGGATAGTGCCAAACGCGCCTCCCGTGAGAATGAACGGCAGCATCTTGGCGGACCTGCGCACCACCACAACTTCTTTATCGGTCATGACTCAATTAACGCACTAGCGGAAGCACGTTAGCGAACTCCAACGCCCTGGTGCCGCTGGCGAGCAATCGCCCCTCGGCGAGCGCCTGCTCAACGCTCTGCTCGCCCAGCGCCAGGGCAAGCCAGGTCTGGGCCGACATCTCAACCACGTTTGGGGGTGTTCCCCTACGATGGTCCGGGCCGGCAACGCACTGCACCGCGCCAAAAAGCGGAACCCGCACCTCGACAGAGTTTCCGGGTTGGCGCTCGGCGAGGTCCTCCAGAAGGAAGCGAACTGCGGTGGCCAGGGTCGGGTTCTCGCGGGCGCTCGCACCGGCGCGCTCGGCCTCGCTGCCCAACCGCAGCGCGGAGACAGCCGCCAGGCCATCGGTGACGGGAATGCGACGCTTTGCCATGTACCTATTCAACATCACGGCGCTAAGTGGAGTCACAGGTGTTCTTCAGGAAACCCTCAGCGAAAGCCGCTCCAATTGAGACATGTCTACTTCCCTGCGCTCGCTCGCCGTCAAGGTTCCCGCCGTAACCGCATACTTTTGGGTGATCAAGGTGCTTGCCACCACAGTTGGTGAAACCTTTGCAGACTTCCTGAACGGCCTGCTGGCCGACACCTATCACCTCAGCGATGCCCAGGGGCTCCAGCTGGTTTCCGCAATCATGGGCGCTGCCCTCATCGTGGTTCTGGTGGCCCAGCTCCGCGCCAAGCGCTACATCCCGTGGCTCTACTGGCTGACAATCGTGTTCATCAGTGTTGCCGGAACCCTAATCACCGACAACCTGCATGACGGCATGGGAGTTGAACTCTGGGTCACCACCTCCGTGTTTGCGGTGATTCTGGCGATCGTCTTCGCGGTCTGGTACTTCGAGGAGAAGACCCTGGCCATGAAGAGCATCAACACCACCCGCCGCGAGGTCTTTTACTGGCTTGCCATTCTGTTCACCTTTGCCCTGGGAACCAGCGCCGGAGACCAGCTGGCGGAGTCGGTAAACATCGGCTACCTCGCCTCGCTTGGAGTTTTCGCTGCAGCCATCGCTGTTGTGTTCGTCGGCTGGCGTCTCAAGCTCATCGGCGAGATCACCGCATTCTGGATCGCATACATTCTCACCCGCCCGCTCGGCGCATCGCTCGGTGACCTGCTCTCCCAGCAGCCGAAAGACGGCGGTCTGGGCCTCGGCCCAAACAACACTTCCTACATCTTCCTGGCCCTCATCTTGGCGTCCGTGGTTTACCTAACGCGCACCAAGAAGGACCGACTCTAACCAACCGGAGGCAAAGTGAGCGAGAACTCTAAGAACCGGGCGGGCGAACCCGCGCAGCAGACCCGCATCCTCGTTGTTGACGACGAGGTTGGTCTCGCGACAGAGATTGCCGTTGCCCTGCGGGCGGCCGGCTACGCCACGAGGGTGGAGACGGACGGCAACCAGGCGCTGAAGATGATCGAGGCCACGCAGCCTGAGCTGGTGCTTCTCGACATCATGCTGCCTGGACTCGACGGCATCTCCATCGGCCGGAAGGCCATCGAGGATTACGGGGTTCCGGTTATCTTCATCACGGCGCTCGACTCACTCGAGAACAAAGTGGAGGGCCTCAATCTAGGCGCAGACGACTACGTGACCAAGCCCATCCTGATTGGCGAGCTTCTGCTCAGGGTTCGCGCAGTACTGCGGCGCACCGGTACCATCGCCCAGCCGATGCGGGTTGGGGACCTCGAGCTGTTGGAGGAGGACTACCTGGCGGAGAAGGACGGCGAGGACATTGGGCTCACCAAGACCGAGTTCCGCCTGCTTGCCGAACTGGTGAACGCCAAGGGGCGCGTTCTCTCCAAGAACTTCCTGCTCACCCAGGTGTGGGGATACGACGCCTACGAGCCAAACCTGGTTGAGGTTCACATGTCGAGCCTGCGCAAGAAGCTATCGGCGGTTGCGCTCGGCGAACTGATCGTGACCAAGCGCGGCGTCGGCTACCTAATCAAGTAACCTCAAACTGTGTTTCGGTCGCTGCGTTCGCGCGTTACCCTCACCGCCGTTTTGGCGGTGCTTGGGTCAAGCATCCTCGTTCTGATTTCGATAGCGCTCGCCACCGGCCCCATTTCAAAGTCGCGCGCAGAGGCGGAACTGCACACCATCTTGAACCGAGCACTCTCGCTGGAGGACAGGGTTCCAACCGAGAAGCTGGCAGACAAGCTGATCGAACCCGGATACAGCGTGATCATCAACCACGCCGGTCGCGACTACCTGCCCTCGGGCAATAACACCGTGATCAAGAGCGTGGACTCGGATAGTCACTACCTCACGCTCACCGGCACCCTGCCAAAGACCGGCGTGACCATCACGGTAACCACCGCCAACCCCAACAACTTCGCCACCTTCAGCCAGATCATGCTGGTTGGCGTGCCAACCATCGTGGCGGTGCTGCTGGTTGTGGTTCTCGCCCTCAGGCGCGCCACCACGGTTGCCCTCAGGCCCTTGGATGACATGACCGCGCTCGCCGTGAAGATCTCACAGGGAGAGCTCGGACAGCGCCTGACCGTGGACGACCCAGACACCGAGCTGGGACGCACGGCCGTTGCCTTCGACAAGATGCTGGACGAGCTAGAGGAATCGCTCGACAGAGCGCGACTGGCCGAGGCCAGACTGCGCCAGCTTTGCGCCGACGTGGCTCACGAACTGCGCAGCCCTGTGAGCAGCATGGTGGCAGCGGCTGACAACCTGATGCGCGAGGTAAACCTGGGCAGGCGCTCCGCCGCGGCAACCAAGGAGCTGGCCGAGACGGCAGCCATGGCTGTTGTCCGCGATGGTCGCCGCGCCGGTCGCATCGTGGGCGATCTAACCCTTGCGGCGCAGCTAGACGTGCAGGAGCTGGCGGAGCGCGAGGTTGTCAAACAGCGCATCGACCCGAACAGGCTCACCCAGCAGTCGGTGGACGTCTTCGCGTTCTCCAGCGAGTACACAGTTAACTTCGATGACCAGGCCGCGGGTGCCTGGGTGAGCGCAGACCCCGAGCGCCTGCAGCAGATCATCAACAACCTGCTGAGCAACGCGGCTCGCTGGACCGAAACCTCGATAAAGCTTCAGAGCACAAAGACCAAGGGCTGGTGGCACCTAACCGTTACCGACGATGGTCCCGGAGTTCCGGCGGAACAGCGCCAGAATATCTTCGGCCGATTTGTGCGCCTAGACCACGACCGGGCCCGCTCGCGCGGCGGCACTGGCCTCGGGCTGGCCATCT
>JBJTNC010000145.1:0-3485 GCA_046073865.1 Micrococcales bacterium
CTTCTCAAGCCGGAGGTCATCGGGGTGAGCCTCTCTGAGGAACTGCAGCTTCACCCTGAGCAATCCACCGATGCCATGGTGCTGCACCACCCAGAGGCCAAGTACTTCTCCGTCTAGGAACCCACGATGACCCCCTCTCCACAGCACCTCGCATTACTCGCAGCCGAGCGTGCCGTGCGAGAGGAGATTCTGATTGATGGCGTGAAGACGGCCTACTGGCGCTATCCCGCGGAAGGCTCGGCAAAGCCAGAGGGAACCATAGCCATGGTTCACGGTTATCGGGGAAACCACCTGGGCCTTGCCGCCATCGTGGGCGCCTTGCCCAGCTTCGATGTGATTGTTCCAGACCTGCCTGGCTTCGGTGATTCCGATCCCATAGAACGCCACGACATCGGTCACTACCGGGACTGGCTAACTGGTTTTGTTTCCGAGGTAGCAGGCGGCAAATCGATCATCGTGGCGCACTCCTTCGGCACGATTGTGGCCAGTGCGGCAGCGGCGAACGGCATGCGGAACGACTTGGTTCTGCTGAACCCAATCTCGGTTGCCAAACGCCGTGGTTTGGCCGCCTTCCGACAGAGCGGTGTGGACTTCTTCAACTGGCTGGCCTGCACGCTTCCAAGTTTCGCGGGCAACGCCCTCACCAGGAACTGGCTTGCGGTTCAGGCTATGAGCAGCACGCTGGCCAAAACCCACGACTCCGAGCTGCGCGCCTGGATTCACCGTCAGCATCACGAAAACTTCTCCGATTTCAAAACCCTGAGGGTTGCCACCGAGGGCTACGTCGCTAGCACGACCGAGTCGGTCCTGGGTTACGCACCCGAGGTGGCGAATCGGGTGCTGTTGGTGGCTGGCGAACTCGACGAGATTTCACCGCTGGAAAACCAGAGGCAGGCCCTCGGTGTGTTCGGCTCGGCGCAGCTAGAGGTAATCCCTGGCGTCGGCCACCTGATTCACTATGAAAAACCGGCGGAGGCCGCGGCGCTCATCAGTGGATTCGCGGCTGAGTGCCGCTAGCCCCGATACTGCTCGGGGTCAAACTTTAAGACTCGCCAACCGGTTTCATCGGTGTGAATGATGGTGCTGAGCGAGGCGTTCCTGAACCGCTGGCCCTCGAGCGGAAGCGTGTAGTCGCTGCAGATCTCGATTACCTTGCGAATGAGTGCGCCGTGAGAAACCGCCAGAACCCGCTTGCCCCGATGCTTGGTGAGCAGAGTCTCCAGTAGGAGGTTCACGCGGTCGGTTAGGTCCACCACGGTTTCGCCGCCCGGAATCACGTCGAGGCCGCGGAAGCGTTCACTCCACTCCTCGTAGGTGAGCCCCTCACCAACGCCAAAGGCGCGTTCCAGCAGGAGCGGTTCAATCTCGGCTGATGGCATGAGAGCGAGTCCCGAGACGATGGCTGCGGTATCCGCGGCGCGGCTCAACGGGGAGGTGATGAGGGCGTCCCAGTCGGCCGCGCGGATAAAACTGGCAACCTCGCGGGCCTGCTGCCTGCCGGTCTCGTTCAGCGGAATGTCAGTGGTGCCCTGGAGCCGAAAGTCGATGTTCCAGTCGGTCTGGCCGTGGCGCAGGAAACCGATGATGGTCTTAGTCAAGGAGGAGCCTTTCGAGGGCAATGGAGGTGTTTGCCTCGATTTTTGCGAGGGCGAGTTCATCGCCCTTGGTTGGCCCAAGATTGATGATGACAACGGGCTTCTCAGCCTTGAGAGCGCGCTTTACAAAGCGCATTCCGCTATTCACCGAGAGCGACGTGCCGGCAACCAGAAGGCCGCCAGCGGCGTCCACGCCAGCCATGCATCGCTCAACCAGGCCAGCCTCAACCTGCTCACCAAAGAAGACCACGTCTGGTTTCAGCACGCCGGAGCATCGCGGGCATACCGGGATTCTGAAGTCTTTGGTGGCCTCAATCTCGGCGTCGCCATCGGGGGAGTACTCAACGTTCTGGTCCTTGGATACACCTGGGTTCAGCTGCGAGAGCAGGTAGTCAACCTCGCTGCGAGGCATGAGTAGGCCGCACTTCATGCAGCGAACCTGGTCCAGTCTGCCGTGTAGCTCCATCACGTTCTTGGAACCGGCCCGCTGGTGCAGACCGTCAACGTTTTGGGTGATGAGCGTGGCTACGGTGCCGTGCTGTTCGGCGAGCGCCAGCGCAAAGTGACCGGGGTTTGGTTGCGCCTGCGAGATCCGAGACCATCCCACGAAGGACCTGGCCCAGTAGCGCTGCTGCGCCTCGAACGAACCCATGAAGCGGTCGAAGGTCATGGGGTGCTGGTGGGTCTTGCCGGCGCCGCGGTAGTCGGGGATACCAGAATCGGTGCTGAGCCCCGCGCCGGTTAGCACGGCAAGTTTGAGGCCCGCCAGTTTTTCGCGCGCGTATTCGATGCCGTAGGCGGCCGCCGCACTGATGGCGGTCTGGTCATCCTGGCTTTCATTCACAGAGCAATTTTAAGCCCCGATGCTGAAGCCAATCTCAAAACCGTTGCCCGAGTTTTCCAGGACCACCTCGTTGCCTTCGGCCGCCACAGCACCAATCAGCTGGATGCGGAAGCGCTCGCGCCTGAATTCGTTGAATCCAGCGCCTGTGCTGGCGGCAGCAACCGTGATGTTGGCGCCGCGCCTGGTGACCGTGAACCGGGTTCTTACCATCGCGCCAGTTAGAGCAGAATCGGTGAGGCCGTCGTCCTCCTGAAGCATGGAGTGATATTCGCCGTCGTTTGCAGGCGCGTAGACGCGCAGGGAAATCTCAACCGGCTGATAGTCGGCGGTGCTCTGAACGGCCTCGCTCCAGGTAGGGATTACCGAGCCCTCCTTCACGAACAGCGGAATGGTCTCGAGCGGGGCGTCAACACCGTGGGTTTCGCCCGCAGAAGTCACTGCCTCGCCGGTGTGCCAGTTGTACCAGGTTCCCTCCGGAAGGTAGACGCCGCGCTTGGTTACGCCGGGCTCAAAGATTGGCGCAACCAGCAGCTTCTCACCGAGCAGGTACTGGGTGTCTAGGTCGCGCACGGCTTCGTCGTACTGGTAGTCAAAGATCAGCGGCCGCTGGATGGGGGAACCATCCTCGGTGCAGCGCACGAACGCCGAGTACAGGTATGGCATGAGCGTGTAGCGCAGCTTGATTGCCGCGCGGGCGATGTCGAGAACGCTCTTGCCAAAGGCGAACGCGTACTGGTCGATCAGGCCCGCTGCGTTGTGGTTTCGGGCAAAGGGGGTGAGGGCACCGGCCTGAATCCACCTTGCAAATAGCTCCGGACTGGAGTTCTCTGCGAAGCCACCGATGTCGGCACCCACGAAGGACTGCCCGGAGAGGCTGAGGCCCGTTGCCATTGGAATCTGCAGCCAGAGGTGATCCCAGCGAGACATGTTGTCGCCCATCCAGTTGGCGGCGTAGCGCTGGATGCCGGCGAAGCCCGCCCGCGACAGGATGAACGTGCGCCGCTCCGGCATCGCCTTGAGCAGGCCCTCGGTCGTGCCCATGGCCA
>JBJTNC010000146.1:0-10820 GCA_046073865.1 Micrococcales bacterium
AGGTGTATGGGCCGGTGACGGTTTCGATGTGGGTAGGAGCAAGACGCAGTGCACCATCGGCAAAACCGATGTACCAGTCAGGCTGGGTGCCAGCGGAAACTGGCGATGGGTCGTAGCCACCGTATAGCCAGATTGGGTTGATGGTTACGGTTGCAGCAACCAACATCAGAACACCGAAGACTAGGAAGAAGAATCCGCCAGCCTTTGCAACGTAAACAGGCATCAGAGGGTAACCGACAACGTTGTCGTCGCGGCGACCTGGACCCGAGTAGTGGGTGTGCTTGTGGATAACAACCATGAACAGGTGGATTGCGATGAACACCAAGATCAGGGCAGGAATCAGCAGGATGTGCAGGCCGTAGAGTCGTGCAACGATGTGAGTTCCTGGGAACTCGCCACCGAAGAGCATGGACGAAACGTAGGCACCGATGACCGGGATTGCCTTGATCATTCCATCGATGATTCGCAGACCGTTACCAGAGAGCAGGTCGTCTGGGAGAGAGTAACCGGTGAAGCCGCCACCCATTGCCAGAACGAACAGTGCGAAACCGACAACCCAGTTGATTTCACGAGGCTTTCGGAATGCTCCGGTGAAGAACACGCGCATCATGTGGAGGCCGGCAGCTGCAACGAACAGCAGGGCTGCCCAGTGGTGCAGCTCGCGCATCAGCAGACCGCCGCGAACCTCGAACTAGATGTCCAGGGCCGACTTGTAGGCGATCGACATGTGAGCGCCCTTGAGCGGACCGTAGACGCCATCGTAGATGACGTCAACCTGCGACGGCTGGAAGAAGAAGGTTAGGTAGGTTCCCGAGAGCAGAAGCACCAGGAACGAGTAGAGGGCAACCTCACCGAGCATGAACGACCAGTGATCAGGGAAGATCTTGCGACCAAACTCCTTGAGGATTCCAC
This sequence comes from Micrococcales bacterium, assembly GCA_046073865.1. GTDB lineage: Bacteria > Actinomycetota > Actinomycetes > Actinomycetales > Microbacteriaceae > Rhodoluna. The sequence goes on from JBJTNC010000146.1 coordinate 913, forward strand.
CCATGCCGACGCGCTCGTCGAGGTAGTTGGCGGTTCCAGCTAGGAAGCCACCCTTCTTTTTGGCGGTGTTAGTTGCGTTACTCATTTACGGAGCGCTCCCAGAAGCTAGTGCCAACAGGTTCGAAGAAGTCGTGGTTAGCAACCAGGTAGCCCTGGTTGTCAACGCTGATCTGCAGCTGAGGCAGCGCGTGGCTGGCTGGGCCGAAGATGACCTTGCAGTCGTCGGTGATGTCGAAGGTTGACTGGTGGCAAGGGCACAGCAGGTGGTGGGTGTGCTGCTCATAGAGCGCAACCGGGCAACCAACGTGGGTGCAGATCTTGGAGTAGGCAACAATACCCTGGTGACCCCAGGCCTTTTCCTTCTCGCTTTTGATCTCCGACTCATCGAGGCGCACTAGCAGAACAGCGGCCTTGGCCTTCTGCTCCAGCTTCTGGTCCTCTGGGAGCTCGTTTAGGCCCTCAGGGATTACGTGGAACACGGAACCCAGGGTTACGTCGGCGGCCTTGATAGGGGTGCCCAGTGGGTCGGTTACCAGGCGGACGCCGCGGGCCCACATGGTGTGGCGCAGGCTACCCGATGGGTTGTTGTTGGTGGTTAGGTCCTTGAACAGAACCAGACCAGGCAGTGGGAACAGCGCAAGCGCACCGTAGAGGCTGCGGCGGATGAGCTTGCGACGGCTGAAGCCAGACTCCTGGTTTGCCAGGTTCACAATCTCAATGGCGCGGGCACGAACCTCTTCGCTTCCGCGAGTCTGGTGACGTGCCTCAGCAACCTCGGCGTCTGGCATGAGGGTTTTGGCCCAGTGCACTGCACCGAAACCGATTGCCAGCATTCCCAGGGCCGCGCTAACACCAAAGAAGAAGGTGTTGGTGCGAACCGTGCTGAGGTCTGCGTTGATTGGGAACAAGAAGTAGAAGACGATCGCGGAGATGCTTCCCGCGATGCTAATGAGGAACCAGCCTGCCACCTGACTTGCGGCGCGCTTCTCGTGCTTCTCGCTCTTGTCGGTCATGCGAACGCGGTGTGGCTCGAGGCCCGGATCCGCGATCTTGTCTGCCGAGACCACAGCTAGGCCGGCACTGTACTCGTGCTCTCCGCCCTGCGACTCTTGCTTGCTAGCCAATTGATTGCTCCCTTGTATTGGTTGGGTTCTGTGGGCGCCCAGAGCTAGTTGCTCTTAGCACCAAGCCATACGGTGATTGCGATTATTCCGCCGAGTACGAAAATCCAGACGAACAGACCCTCGGCAACTGGGCCAAGGTTCTCCAGGTCAAGACCAGCAGGCGATGGGTGCTGCTGCAGGTACACCAGGTAGGTGATGATGTCCTTCTTGTCCTGTGGAGTGAGGTTGGCGTCGTTGAAGACCGGCATGTTCTGCGGTCCGGTCTGCATTGCCTAGTAAATCTCGGTCTGACCGGTCTGGGTAAGCCCAGGAGCGTACTTACCCTGGGTCAGCGCACCGCCGGCGCCTGCCGCGTTGTGGCACATTGCGCAGTTGGTGCGGAATAGCTCTCCACCGCGAGTGGAGTCACCGTTGGCGGCAACCATGTCTGCGGTTGGAACAGCAGGGCCAGGGCCGAGGGTGGCAACGTAGGCCGCCATCGCTGCGATCTGGGAGTCGGTGAACTCCGCTGGGTCCTTGGCGATGATCTGCGGGCCGGAAGCCTGTGCTGGCATACGACCGGAGCTCACCTGGAAGTCAACCGCGGCAGCACCAACACCGATGAGGGTTGGGGCGTTCTTGGTTCCCTGTCCGTTGGAGCCGTGGCAGGTGGCGCAGTTTGCGAGGAACAGCTTGCGACCCTCGTCAACCTGGGCCTGGGTGTAGACGGTGCTGGCGGTTGCCTTGGCTGCGGTGGTGGCAGCGGCGTAGCTACCGCCGGTGATGATGAGACCCAGTGCGATTACCGCGGCGGCTGCCAGTGGCTTACGACGCGAGATGACGCTCTTGCGGTTGAGGAATGACATTTAGTTCTTAACTCCGAATCGCTTATTTCAGAACGTAGATGATTAGGAACAGGCCAATCCAGACCACGTCCACAAAGTGCCAGTAGTAGGAGACCACGATGGCGCCAGTTGCCTCGTAGTGGCCGAACTTGCGGGCGGCGAAGGTCTTGCCGATGATCAGCAGGAATGCCACCAGACCGCCGGTCACGTGCAGTGCGTGGAAACCGGTGGTGATGTAGAACGCGCTGGTGTAGCTGTTGGCGTCGAAAGTCATGCCCGACTCTGTGATCAGGTTGGTGTACTCCCAGGCCTGACCCGCAACGAAGATTGCTCCGAGGAGGTAGGAGAGGAAGAACCACTCGACCATTCCCCAGTTCTTCATGCCCTTGCCAACCTTGCGAGGCTGCATGCGCTCCGCGGCGAAAACACCGAACTGAGCGGTGAACGACGAGGCCACCAGAATCAGGGTGTTGGTGAGCGCGAACGGAACGTTCAGGTGCTGGGTCTGGTCTGCCCAGAGGCCGGCGGAGTTGGAGCGGAGGCTGAAGTACATTGCGAACAGACCCGCGAAGAACATCACCTCGCTGCCTAGCCAGACGATGGTTCCCACAGCGGTGGAATTCGGTCTATTAATGACGGGTGCAGAATGCTGCGACACTGGCAGAGTAGTCATGGTTCTAGCATAACCAAGGCCACCCCCGCCAAACCCGCTTTGACGGGCAATCCGACACTTAAATTTCGGGTTTTTCGCCTGATTTTTTCCCAATGGACTTGGGCTGGCCCAAGCGCTGAAATTGGGCTTCAAAAACTGGCTGCAACCGCCTGCCATAAACTCTTTTTATGACTGAAAAACTCACCTGGCCGGCAATTCTCGGCCGCCTTCTCGACAAGTCCGATCTTGACCGTGCGGCAGCTGCCTGGGCCATGAACGAGATCATGTCAGGGGAGGCTGCAGACGCCCAGGTGGGCGGTTTCATGATTGGTTTGCGCGCCAAGGGGGAGAGCGTAGACGAGCTAGCCGGCCTGGTAGATGTCATGCTCGAGCGCTCGGTCATTCTTGACACCGGAAGTGACGCGGTGGACATCGTTGGTACCGGTGGCGACATGGTGGGAACAGTAAACGTCTCGTCGATGGCGAGCATTCTCACCTCCGCAGCTGGGGTGCCGGTGATGAAGCACGGTAGCCGCTCGGCCTCGGGTAAGACCGGTTCATCGGAGATGTTGGAGGTGTTGGGAATCCGACTAGACCTCTCGCCCGAGCGCGTGGCCGACATCTTCCGTGAGGTTGGCCTCACATTCTTCTTCGCACCCGTTTTCCACCCCGCGATGCGCCACGTTGCGCCTATCCGCAAGCAACTTGGTGTTCCAACCACCTTCAACTTCCTCGGCCCATTGGCAAACCCCGCTCAGCCGATCGCAACCAGCCTCGGCGTGGCTAATGCAAGCGTTGCACCACTGATGGCGGCGGAGATGGCTGCGCGCGGCCGCACCGCGCTTGTATTCCGCGGCGACGACGGCCTGGACGAGCTAACCACCACCATGGGTAGCAAGATCTGGGAGGTCAGCGGGGGAGAGGTGCGCGAGCACGCCCTTGACCCGCGCAAATTTGGCATGGAGCACGCTAACCACGAGCAGCTGCTAGGTGGTGACGCGCATTTCAACGCACAGGTCGCACGCGACCTGTTCGACGGCAACACCGATGGCAATCTCGGTGCGGTGCGCGACATCGTGGTTCTCAACTCCGCGGCGGGAGTGGTCTCGTACGAACTGGCCAAGGATGCTTCCAGGATTGACGTTGACCTAAACGTTCGTTTCGAGGACGCCATCGAGCGCGTCTCGGCCGCGCTTGACTCGGGTGCGGCGCGCGAGAAGCTGAGCGCCTGGATCGCGGCCACGCAGGCCTAAAACAAGCCCAAACACTCCGGGCGAGTGTCCGATAAAACATTACTTGACATAATGTGCATTATCGGAGAAAGGCGACCTTTTTCAGAAGTGGTGCTCGAGATACTCAATCAACCCCGGCGGGCCAACTCGCTCACCGGATGCAATGAGGTCGGCGGGTTTCCACCAGCGCCACTCAATCACGTCGCTGTGTTCGTCCTTGGTCCAGTTTGAGTTGTCAAGCTGAAAATCGCCATCCAGAACCAATCTGTAAAAATGTGCCACGCCGGTCTCGTATCGACCGTTTCCCCAGACCATTTTGAAAGGCAAACTCAGTTCAATCTCGCCCAGAGCCTCCGGCTCAACCTGAAGTCCCGTCTCCTCGAAGAGTTCTCGCACGGCGGCATGAAGAACGCTTTCTCCCGGATCGATACCTCCGCCAGGCGTCAGCCATCGCGGCGGCAGCTCGGTTCCCGGATCCCAGTGCGTGTTGAGCAGGAACATCTCACCCGCAGCGTTTAGAAGGAAAACCCGCGCAGTTTCTCGGTGTTTGGCGTGGTTTGGGCCCTCAGGGTTAGCGGGAATGTGATGCTTTTTCACCACCGGTCCCGAATTTTTATTTGACATAATGTTTAGGCGTCTTTCGGGCCCCTGTGGGTGCGAACCCCGAATAATTCGAGGGATTTCTGCATCAGGAAACCGATGCAGAGCGCGAAAATCAGTGTTCCCTCGCGCACCTGGCCGCCCATCAGCCAGCCGATGGTCATCACAGTCAGCTCGTAGCCACTCCTCACCCAGCTGACCTTCCAGCCGGTCTTGCGGGCGGTACCCACCATGAGGCCATCGCGGGGACCCATGCCAAGGTTTGAGGAAATGTACAAACCCGTGGCGGCGGCCAGCACCAGCATGCCGAGCACAAACATGGCCAGGTTCTGCCAGTAGACATCAAAGGTTGGAAGAAGCGGGAAAACGGTGTCAGCGAACAGACCGATGAATATGGCATTCATGAGAGTTCCGAAGCCAGGCTTGAGCCTCAGGGGAATCCACGCGCAGAGCACAATGGCGCTGACCACAATCTGGGCCTGTCCAAACGAGATGTGCATCACCTTGGAAAAGCCCTGCGCAAACACGTCCCAGGGGCTGATGCCGATGTGCGCCTGGACCATGAGGGCAATGCCGGCGCCAAAAAAGTAGAGTCCTGCGAAGAGTTTGACGAGGCTTAGGGGTTTTAGTGCCGGCATGTTGCTAGCCTAACGGTGTGTACCTCTACCCCACCGAAGCCGTCCGCATCCTCGCCCATCGTGGCTTGGCCATTGCCGCCGATGGTTCGGCACTCGACGAGAACACGCTGCCGGCCTTCGCCAGGGCGCTGGAGGTTGGCGCAGACTACATCGAGAGCGACATTCAGGTCTCACGCGATGGCGTGCCCGTGCTGTTCCACGACGATGATCTGCAGCGAGTGGCCGGCGTTGCCAGCCCGGTTGGTCGCCTCACCCTGGAAGAGCTTCAGAACATTCGGCTCGAGCACGGTGGCCGGATTCCAACCCTCGCCGAGGCTCTCGAGGCCTTCCCAAACGCGAGATTCAACCTGGACTTCAAGTCGGTTTCGTCCATCACTGCGGGATGTCGGGTGATTCACGATCACGGGGCCCAGGCTCGGGTGCTGGTTGCCAGCTTCTCGGATGCCCGCGGTGATGCCGCGGCGAGCAGGCTGCCCGGGGTTGCCCGCAGCGCAGGCATGTTGCGCACCCTGCGCGCCGTTATTGCTCAGAAACTTCACCTGGGGATTCTGCTGGGAATGGCCCTTACCGGCGTGAACGCGCTGCAGGTACCAACCCATCAGGGTCGGCTTAGGCTCGACTCCCCCGGGTTCATTCGCGCGGTTCGAAGCCACGGAGTTGAGGTTCACTTCTGGACCATCAATGATCCAACCGAGATGCGGCGGCTGGTTGACGCCGGTGCCGCAGGCATCGTCACCGACCGCGCTGACATCGCGGTGGCGACTCTGCGCGGCTAGTTCCTCTCCCGCTCCCCTGTTCCCGCCCTCTCCCCCGAACGAGCCTCAAGGTCTCCATTCCTGAGAGTTCTCTGTGGGAGTAATTCTTTGGGGATGTAATTCCCAGCATCGGGTGTTTACATCACTGCATAGAAAACGAATGCTTCAGATTGGGCATCGGATTCTGGCAGCAAGGAGCACCAAATGGCTAACGAATCAATGCGTGGCATGCGCCTGGGGGCATCGAGCCTCGAGAGTGACCGCAACGTGAAGTTTGAGGCTCGCGTGAAATACAGCTACCAGTGCCCCGCTGGTCACGTTACGGAGCTGGCTTTCGCCACCGATGCCGACGTGCCCGAAACCTGGGACTGCAAGACCTGCTCCCGCTCCGCCATTCTGATTGTGGACGGCGTGGTATCGCAGGCCGGCGAGGTGAACGAGAAGACCCCTAGAAGCCACTGGGAGATGCTGCTGGAACGACGCACCATCGCTGAGCTTCAGGAGCTGCTTGACGAGCAGCTGGCAAACCTGCGCGAGCGCCGGGCTTCGGCCGCCGCCAAGGTGAGCCACCACTAGAGACTTGCGGTTAGGTTCTCCCCCTTTCCCTAACCGCAACGCGTTGCATGGGACGATACTGCGACGCAAAAAGAGCCGCCCTGCAAGGCGGCTCTTTTCTTTAAGCTTTTGGGTTACCTACCCTCGAAACCCCACTTGGTCACACGCCAGAGTGCCTCGAGCACAATCTTCTGGCTCATCTTGGAGCTTCCGGCGGCGCGCTCAACGAAGGTGATTGGCACCTCCTGGATTCTGGCCTTGGCCTTGAAACAGCGCCAGGCCATCTCAACCTGGAATGAGTAGCCGGCCGATGCAATCTCGGACAGGTTCAGCGACTGAAGGAACGAGGCTCGGAAGACTCGGAATCCCGCGGTGATGTCGTTGATGCCTGCGCGCAGCATTAGGCGGGCGTAGAAGTTGCCGGTGCGGCTGATGACCTGTCGCGAAAGCGGCCAGTTCACAACCTTGCCACCGCGAACCCAGCGCGAACCAATTACGAGGTCGTTGTTTGGCGCCACAGCAAGCATGTTGATCAGGTCTTCCGGGCGGTGGCTGCCATCTGCGTCCATCTCGACCAGGTACTCGTAGCCGTGCTCGAAACCCCATGCGAATCCAGCAAGGTACGCCGGGCCTAGGCCGTTCTTCTCGGTGCGGTGCAGCACGTGGACTCGAGGATTGGCGGCCGCCATCTCGTCGGCAATCTTGCCGGTGCCGTCCGGGCTGTTGTCATCAACAATCAGCAGGTCAACGTCCTTGACGGTCTCCAGGAGTCCACCGGCAATTTTGCGGATGCTCTCCGACTCGTTGTAGGTGGGCATGATGACGAGAGTGCTCAAGTTGGCCTTTCATTCGACTTTGGTCGAGCCTAGTTTGCTTCGCTTGGACTTTGCTGAAACCAGACTTGAAATCCAAAGTGCCAGGAGTGCGATTGCTGTCATCGCTGCCCCCAGAAGACTAAGTATATCCACCCAACCGAAGAAGCGCATCGCCGGCGTGGTTTGGGTGGAAAGCGGCACATTGGCAACCGCGTACTGGGGTGTGAATGGCCGAGTCGAGCTCAAAACCCTGCCCTGCGGATCAACTATTTCTGTGGTGGCAACCGTGCTGGCGTGAACATAGCTTCTGCCCGCTGCGATGGCCTGCAGCCGCACCAGTGCCTCCTGCTGGAAGGCCTCATCGGTGTGCCCAAAGTCTGAGTTGTTCGCCTCGCTAACCAGCACCGTGGCGCCGTTGGCCACCAGCGCGTGCGTAACCTCATCGATGGCGATCTCGAAGCAGATTAGGTCACCGATGCGGGTTCCAGCAACGTCGAAGGTGCCAACCTTTGTGCCCGGGGTGTAGTCGCGGTAGATGAGGTCTACCAGGCTGGGTGCCAGCGCGTGGAAGAAGGCGCGATCCGGCACGTACTCTCCAAAGGGCACAGGGCGGAACTTGTCGTACTGGTCAACGCGACTGGTATCCGGCCGGTAGAGCAGGCCGGAGTTGTACATGTTCCCGTTGCGCTCGGTGATTGCCCCTACCAGCAGCGGTTTGCCGGTCTCGGCAACCAGGCCGCGCAGCTGCGCCTCCGCCAGCGGATTGGCCAGCGGGTTTAGGTCTGAGGCGTTTTCCGGCCAGACCATGAGGTCAAAGGAGTTGCCACTTTTGTTCAGAAATTTGAGCGACTCGCTCATGTGCTTGTTGAGGATTGACCCAGGAACAGGGTTGGCAAAGAGTCCCGCGTTTGCGTTTCCTTGGATGGCAACCACGCGGATGGTCTTGCCATTGCCAGCCGAGGAAATCATCGGGGTGATGCTGGCCAGAGCAAGGATTGCCACCGCTGGAGCGACGGCTGCCAGTGTGGCGGGCCAGTAGCGCTTTGCATCGAGGCGACGCCAGGGTTTGTTCAGCAGCCAGACCAGAAGCCCAAGAGAAATGGCGGCAACGCTCCAGGAAACCAGCGATATGCCGCCCCAGTAGGCCAGCTGTGCCAGCTGCGTTTGGGCCACGGCCTGGCCGAGCCTAGACCACTGGTAACCGCCGTAGGGATAGTGCCCGGCCACGTATTCGCGCGCCACCCAGATTCCGCTGAGCAAAGTGACCACCGCGGTTAAGTACCAGGGGCCAAGTTTGGCGCGACGACTTTCCAGCAGGCGCCAGGTGCCGGCAGAAAGCCCGAGCCCCAGGCCGAAGATGACCGCCTCCAAAACAGTGAGCGCACCCCAGGGAACCGGGCCCAGGTAAGTGGTCATCCAGATGCTCTGCGATCCGTAGAAGGCAGCACCTGCCGCTACGCCGAGACCAAACCCACTCCAGAATCCGCGGCCATAAATGGCAAGGTGGATCAGTGCCACAGACGCGAATATGGCAAGCCAGACGTCTGCCCTTGGCAGCGCGGGACCAGCGAGTAGCCCTCCGGAAACGGCAAGAATAAGCGGCAGCGCGCGCCTCAGAGCGTTGGCGGGTGAAAATCTAGCCGTAGTAAGAATAGGCAACGATGCCCCGCTTCACCTTGTCGACGGCCTGCTTTGCCGTGTACGAAATCTGTGGGTCTGCAACCTGCGAGATCTGGTCGAGCATGTCGATGATCTGCTTGCTCCAGCGGATGAAGTCGCCCGGAAGCAGGTCTGCCTGAGCAAGAACAGTGTCGAGCTTGGCGCCGGTGGCCCATCGGTGGATTGGAAGACACAGCGATGGCTGGAGCTCACTTGGGCCTGGAAGCTTGTGGCTGCGGGCGAGGTCGCCAAGCTCCTCGAGTAGCTCCTCGGTCTGTTCCAGAATCTCGGAGAAATTGCCCTTCGGCAGTTTGGTCTCGAAGTGCTCGTCGTCGCGCCTGCCCTCGTAAACCAGGGCCGCTGCCATTGCCGCCAAACCGGCTGGGTCGAGGTTCTTCCAGAGACCCTCGCGCAGGCACTCGGAGACCAGAAGGTCGCGCTCGCCGTAGATGCGGGCCAGGGTCTTGCCGCTCTCCAGAACCTCAAGGTCGTCGCCGTCCTCGCGCAGGTAATCCAACTCCAGCAGCAGGTCGCAGATGCGGTCGAAGGTGCGGGCCACCTGGTTGGTGTGGCGCTCAACCTGGTTCACAACCTGCTCGATCTCACGCGAGAGCTTGTGCCAGCGCTCGCCCCAGCGCGAGTGGGCCTCGCGGTCCGGGCAGGAGTGGCACGGGTGGTGCTTGATTCTCTGCTTCAGCTCGTTCAGGTTCTTCTCTGTGGCGCGCCTGGAATCGCTAATCCGAATCTGCTTGCCGCGGTCGGCTCTTACCCGGCCGGAAGCGAGGACTCGCTCCAGGTCGGAGATTTCTCGGCGCATGGCGGCGTACTCGGCGAAGTCGCCCAGGTGGCAGCTCATCGCCTCAGCGTAGCCGTCAAGGGTCATCTGCTTGTCGCGCACTCCCCTGGCTAGCCCTACCACCGAGCGGTCTGCCTGGAACTGCGCAAAAGAGGTCTCCAAGACCTCTCGGGCGCGCTTGCGGCCAAACGCCTCCAGCAGGTTCACCGTCATGTTGTTGGTTGGCTTGAACGAGCTCATCAGCGGGTAGGTGCGCTT
>JBJTNC010000147.1:0-6909 GCA_046073865.1 Micrococcales bacterium
CCGTGCCATGTCAGCTGTAACAGTCTCATTCAAATGGATTACACCGCTCGGCCTAATCATCAGCCTTGCAGACCCCGCAGCAATTGGCCCGGGCAATTCCATATACTTTGACCGCAGTGCAACGGACACAACTCTGATCGCGGGTAAGTCGAAGCTGCTATGCCAAAACTAGCCACGTTAGTTAGACGCGCCGTTGGCTCGGACCGCGGGGCGATTTCAACCCTTTTCGCAATCCTGCTCGGTTCGGGTCTGCTGATCGCCATCATCGGCATGGTGGTTGACACCGGCCAGGTTCTGGCCCAGCGCCAGTTGGTTCGCAACGCCGCCGATGCGGTTGCCGAGGCCGTGGCATTTCACTGCGCCAAGGAGAGCCCGGCAACCAACTGCCTGACCGATAACTACGTCACCACCGGCGGCATCACCGGCACCCAGACCAACGCGGCCTTCCTGAGCACAATCGCCAACCCAAAGGGCGGCAACATCACGGTCACAAAGATCTGCGGCAAGAACTCTACCGTTGCCACCTTCCCCGCCTGTCCCGTGCTAACAACCGCTAGCTACGACTGCAAGGCCAACCTGGCGGCACTCGGTTACAGCGATTGGGTTCGGGTTTACACCTCCAGTGACCCCACGGGCATCAAGGCTGCCTTCATGCCGTTTGTCAGCGGCAGCCACACAAACTATCAAGAGCTGGGTTGCGCGCAGGTTTGGTGGGGCAAGGCGGCCAGCATCACCGTGGATAAGTCGGGCAACCAGTTGCCAGTGTTGTTCGGGAACTGCGATGTGAACCCGAAGACGTTCGGAACCCTAGTGCCAACCAAGGAGGAGAACGACACCACAACGTGCACGCTCACCGACTGGTTTGGCGCAACCCGCACCAGCACAACCCACGGCATGTACCTCTTTAACCCCTACGCAACGTCAACGGCCTGCTGGAACGCCAGCCCGCCATCGGGGTCCACCGCCTGCCCGCGCGTGTTGCCAACAAATGTGGTTGCGAAAACTGCCACCACGGTAACCACCACCTGTGACCCAACCTCCAGCTATCCGTGTCTGGTGAAGGTGCTAAAGGCGCAGCTGGGCAAGACCTACACGCTGCCGGTTGTTGAGTATTCCGGAAGCAGCATGACCATCCGTGGATTTGTGAACTACACGCTGCTGGGTTACCAGTTTCCAACCAAAACCAGCCCCTCGGTCACCACCACGGCCGCGCAGGGTTGGGTTACCAGTTCCACCCTTATTAGCCAGTCAAAGTTGAACACGGTTTGCCCAACCAATAACGGCACAAGTTTGCTGCCCAACAATGTCACGGTTCCGTGCATTGCGGGGGTATTCTCGGCTAAGACAACGAGTGGTTTTAACCAGGGCGTTGGCGCTGCGCCGTCTTCCGCCACGACCATCCAAAATCTGGGTTACCAGATGGTTATGCACATAAATTAGGCCTGGAGGGCTAAATGAAGGTATCGAAGCTGTCGTACATCGTGGCTATTGTGGTGGCGGTTCTCGCCGGCATCGCAGTGTACGTTTACCAGTCCACCGCCGACACCCGCGCCCTTGCAGGCAAGCAGGCCGTGAACGTGATTGTTGCCAAGGCAGACCTCAACGTTGGCGTCAAGCTGAGCGATGCGGTTGCCCAGGGCCTGGTCAAGTACGAGGCGTTCCCTCAGGGCGCCGTGCCGTCCGATGCCCTCACCTCTATTGACGAGACCCTCGCCAACAAGATGGTCAGCCGCGCCATCGGTGCCGGCCAGCTGGTGCTGGGCAGTGAACTCGCCGACTTCGCCGTGCCAAACGCGCAGATTCAGGTGCCGAGCGGAAACATTGCGGTATCTGTGAGCATGGATGATGCTTCCCGAGTTGCCAGCTTCGTGGTTCCCGGATCGCACGTGGTTGTCTACTGGACCAAGAACGACGCCAGCGAATCGCGCGTGTTGCTGGCCGATGCAAACGTGCTGGCCGTGGGCTCCACCTCCACCACCAACGCCAATGCAAACTCAACCACCACTTCATCGCTGGTTACCCTTGCCTTGCAGCCCACCGATGCCTCGCGTCTGATTTTGGCTTCCAAGACCGGCAGCCTGTACTTTGGTCTACTTGCCGCCGACACCACCGTTCAGCCGGGCTCCGGCACCACCGATGCCAACCTGCTCGGAGGCAACTAATGACGGTTGTCCTAACCGAGTCAGTAGCATCAGCCGAGCGGTTTAAGCTCACCCTCGGCAACGACATCGCGGTGATTCCAACCCCGCGTGAGCTGCTAGACCACCTGGAGCAGCACGAGAACGAACAGCTGGTGGTTGTTGCACCAGAGGTGCCACTCACGGTGGCATTCGAGTTGGCGAAGCACTATCGCGCCGCCCGCCCTTCGCTCGGAGTAATCCTGGTGCGAAACCGTCTCGAGGTGGCCATCCTCACTCAGGCGATGCAGGCTGGAATTCGCGAGGTTGTTGCCGCCGATGACGCCGCCGAGCTCCTAGCTGCGAGCCGCCGGAGCTCGCAGGTATCGAACGTATTCACCGACAAACAGCCCGAAATGGTGAGCGGAAACCGCGGCAAGATGGTGCTGGTATTCAGTGCCAAGGGTGGTTGCGGAAAGACCACACTCAGCACCAACCTGGCAGAGGCGCTGGCCGCGGATTCATCCAAGAGCGTCTGCCTGGTGGACTTCGACCTGCAGTTTGGTGACGTGGCCGTGGCTCTTCAGATCGACCCTGCCAAGACCATCTCGGACGCAATCCGCATGCAGCACTCTCTGGACCTGCAGGGCATTCGCTCCCTGGTCACGGCACACAAGCCAAACCTGCACGTCCTGCTCGCACCGCTCGACCCGAGCGACGTTGAGTTCATCACGCCCGATCTGGCCCAGAAGATCCTGCGCGGGCTAAAGGAAACCTACGACTACGTTGTGGTTGACTGCCCGCCCGCATTCACCGAGGTGATTCTGCGCGCCTTCGATATGGCCGACCGCTACCTGCTGCTCACCACGCTAGATACGCCATCGCTGAAGAATCTGAAGGTGACGCTGGGCACTCTACAGGCCCTCGGCATGCCGCGCTCCAAGTGGAACGTTGTTGTCAACCGTTCAACCGCCAAGTCTGGTGTGACAATCACCGATGTTCAGAACACGATCGGTCTGGACATTTTTGCCACCATCCCTGAGAGCGATGCCGTGCCTCTTGCCACAAACCAGGGCAAGACCGTGATCGAGGCGAACCCCAAGAACCAGGTTGCGAAGTCGGTTCGCGAGGTGGCCGCCAAGATCACCGGAACCGAGGTTGCGCGAAAGCGCGGCTGGTTTAGGAGGCGCTAAGCCATGGGCCTTTCCGACCGCCTCAACCGATCAGAGCCGCAGACCGAGTCGATTCCGTACCTGACCTCGGGTCAGATGCGCGAGCTCGCGAACACGGGCGAGAAGCTCGACATGGAGGGCGTGCGGAACCAGGTTAACGATGTCCTGAAGGACATGGTCGGCAAGACCCTGTACTCGGGCAACGTTGATCCAGAGCTCCTGCAGTCCATAGTCTTCAAGGCCATCGCACAGGTCATCGAGACCAACGCCTACCCGCTCACAGACCTAGAGCGCGCCGACATGGTCCAGGAGATTGTCGACGACATCCTTGGAAACGGCCCGCTGGAGCAGTTGCTGCGCGACCCCGAGGTCACCGAAATCATGGTGGTTCGCTACGACCAGATCTACATGGAGCGTCACGGCAGGCTGATTGCAACCGAGCTGGCATTCAACTCGGAGGATCACCTTCGCAAGACCATCGACCGAATCGTGGGCAAGGTTGGCCGCCGCATCGATGAGTCGAGCCCGCTCGTTGACGCGCGCCTCAAGGACGGCAGCCGCGTGAACGCGGTGGTCCCGCCGATTGCGCTCGACGGCGCCAACATCACCATTCGAAAGTTCTACAAAGACCCTTTCACGGTTAAGGACATGCTGGCAACAGGAACCCTCACGGAGGCATCGATGGTGTTTCTAGAGGCAGCCGTTCAGGGCCGCATGAACATTGTCATCTCCGGTGGAACCGGCTCCGGTAAGACCACCACCCTGAACGTTGTTTCAAACTTCATCCCGGACGACGAGCGCATCGTGACCATCGAGGACTCCGCCGAGCTTCAGCTTGCCAAGCCGCACGTGATTCGCATGGAGAGCCGCCCGATCAACATTGAGGGTCAGGGTCTCATCACAATCCGCGACCTGGTTCGTAACTCGCTGCGTATGCGCCCGGACCGCATTGTGGTTGGTGAGGTTCGTGACGGCGCCGCCCTGGACATGCTCCAGGCCATGAACACCGGCCACGATGGTTCGCTCACCACCGTGCACGCAAACTCAACAACAGACGCCATCAGCCGCCTAGAGACCATGAGCCTCATGGCCGGAATGGAACTTCCGATGGCCGCCATTCGCGACCAGGTTGGCCGCGCGGTGAACCTGATTATCCAGCAGTCGCGCATGCGCGATGGCAGCCGTCGAATCACCGCAATCAGCGAGGTGCTCGGGGTTGAACACGGCGAGGTGAAGATGCAGGATATCTTCGCCTTCCGCTACAACCACGACACCGAATCCACTAACATCGGTCAACTGGTTGCCACGGGACACCGCCCCAGCTTCCTAGACAGGCTGGAGCAGCGCGGAATTCATCTGGACAAGGATGTGTTTCACAAGTGATTGACGTTTTATACAGGGTTGGCCCGGCGCTCATCGGAGCCCTGGTTTCGGCCGCCACGATGCTGGTCCTGCTAACCCTGATTGGCCTGCGCCGTTCCAAGAACAAGTCCAGCCGCCTCGACAACATCATGGCCAGCTACGCCCGCGCCATCGGCGCCGGAGAGGCGAGCGAACTGGAGGTTGCCAAACCGGTTCGCCTGCAGGCGTTGGAAAAATACTTCCGCGCCACCGATGAGAAACTGGCGGGTGCGGGTATTGAACTCACCGCCCAGACCTGGACCTACGGTTCGCTGGCCGGCGCCGTGGTCTTTGCGGTAGTCAGCGGGATCTTCTTCGGCAGCATCTTCCTCGGAGTCCTGATGGGCGCCATCGTTGGCTACTACCTGCTCAACGTTTACCTGGGTAGCCGACTCAAGAACCGCGCCGCAAAGTTTGCGGAGGAGCTCCCGCAGGTGCTTTCAATCATCGCAAGCGGCCTGCGCGCCGGACTCACCTTCGCCTCGGCGCTCGGTGCCACCGCCAACCAGGATCAGGGCGAGGTTGGTAGGCAGTTCCGTCGCGCCGTCGCGGAGGTTCAGTTTGGCTCATCGATCGAGGACGCCCTCCGACGCGTTTCCAAGCGCATGGACAGTGCGGACCTCGCCTGGCTGGTGCTGGCCCTAGAGATTCAGCGCGAGGTGGGCGGTTCGCTCTCCACCATCCTGGATGGAGTGGCCGAGACCATCAAGGGCAGGGGTGAGGTGCAGCGCGAGATTCAGGTCATCTCGGCTGAGGGTCGCATGAGTGGCTACATTCTCATCGGCCTGCCCATCATGTCGTTTGTCGCCCTCTTCATCATTCGCCGCGAGTACGTGGCATTCTTCTGGACCAACCCGGTTGGTTTCGTGATGATCGGTTGCTTCGTGGCGTTGATGTCGATCGGTTGGATCTGGATGGGCAAGGCGGTGTCGGTTCGTGTCTAACCTCGTCGATTCCCTGGGGCCGCTGGTTGGCGCGCTCCTCACCAGCTTCGCGGTGGCGCTGCTGCTGATTACAATCATCCGCACGCTTTCCGGCGGTGGCGTTCAGGGCATCATGGCAGCGATGCCCAAATACACGCTGCGCTCCCACTCAACGCCGGAGCAGCTTGTGAAGGCCCAGCAGGTGGACGAGTCGAGTCTGTTCCTGAGGATAGGCCGCCGCTTCCTCACCGAGAAGTACCAGACTTGGATGCTCAATAATCTTGCCGCCGCAGGCACCCGTGGCTCGGTTGCTCTGGCCGCTCTGCTAACCAAGAAGGTTATGTACGCAGTCATCGGAGCAATGGTTGGTTTCCTGTTTCTGGCAAAGTCGCCGTCGCTGGGTCTCGCGGCCCTGCTCGTGTTGACGGTCCTCGGTTATTTTGTGCCAGACCTGCTTGTGGTTTCGGACGCCCAGAAGCGCGACGAGGCGCTGGAACGCGGCCTACCCGACGCCATCGACCTGCTGAATCTCTGCGTTGAATCCGGCCTCAGTTTTGAGAACGCCATCTCCAGGGTCTCGCTCAGCCTCAGCGGCCCGGTCGCAGAGGAGTTCGGCGCGCTCATGGCCGAGATTCAGCTGGGCAAGAGCCGAGTGGAGGCGATGGCCGAGCTATCCGAGCGTACCCGCAGCAAGAGCCTCAGGCGCTTCCTGGGGGCCCTGCTGCAGGTTGACAGGCTCGGAGTGCCCATCAGTGGTGTTCTAGCCGAGCAGGCGCGAGAGATGCGTGCCGTGCGCAAGGACAGGGCCCGCGAGCAGGGTCAGAAGGTAACCATCAAGATTCTGATGCCGCTGATGCTCTGCTTCCTACCGGCCATGTTCATCATCGTTCTAGGACCTGCGCTGTACCAGCTGGTCAAAACGATGATCCTGCTCTAGGAGCAGGCTCAGTCGTAGGTTTTCCGGCGAGTTATTCCTCGCCGATGTCCTCGTTCCAGAGGGTTGGGTTCGCCTCGATGAACTCACGCATCAGTTCAATCAGCCCTGGGTCGTTCATAACGTGAACCTCGGCGCCGTGTTCGGCAACCCAGTCCTGTCCGCCCATGAAGTTCTTGTCGTCGCCAACCAGAACGCGGCCGATGCCAAACTGGCGGATCAGTCCGCTGCAGTACCAGCAGGGAGCGAGCGTCGTGACCATGATTTTGTCGCGATAGGTTCGCTGGCGGCCGGCGTGGCGAAACGCGTCGGTTTCGCCATGTGCCGAGGGATCGCCCTCCTGCACTCGGCGATTGTGGCCC